>JANQGB010001043.1 GCA_028277545.1 Phycisphaerae bacterium
GGTGATTGGCGCACTGGCGGTCGGCGTCACGCTGGTGGCCCTGCTGCTTGCCGCCGGGCTCGAGTCCGGAGGCTCGTCCTCCTTCCTGTCCGGCGCCTGGAGAGGTCTGCTGCCTCCCGCTCTCATCTTTCTCGCGATCATGGTCAACGCCTGCGTGTCGCGCGAATCAGACCAGCAGATAATGGAGGTGATCGAAGCGGAGCGTTCGTCTGCCCGGCGTGTGGCGATGGGCGAGCTTGCCATCCTGCTGCCGGCCATAGTTCTGGGCGGGGCTGCCGTCTGGATTCATAGCTCCAGTCCTGCCGTGGCCGACTGGTGGGCCAGCGCCCTCGGCTGGGCGCCGACCAGTGGCGAATGGCGACCGGTGTGTGGCTTAGCCACGGCTGCGGCGGGCTACGTGATCGGCGGCGGGATCGGCTGGGCCGTGCGCATCGTGTTTACCCTGGCCTTCGGCAAAGAGGCTTTTGGCCTCGGTGACATTCACATGATGGCGGCCGCCGGGTGTGTCGCCGGCTGGCCCATCGTCCTGCTCGGCTTCATTGTCACGGTCTTTGTGGCCATGGCGGCCTGGCTGCTTAGCCTGCCTTTCAAGCGCACTCGGGCCATCCCGTTAGTGCCCTGGCTCGCCCTGGGCTATCTCATCGTGGTGGTGCACTACGAGCGCATCTTGGACTTCGCACCGATCAGCAATGCGCTAGATGTATTTCACATGTTATTTGTCAGTAACTCACAACCCGGCCTACTCGGGGGTGCCTTATGAGCCTTGCGTTCAAGCGAATCAAGCTTTATACTAAGCTAGTACTCATCCTGATCGTGGCGCTGGCGATTGGGATGGTGCTGATCAAGAACCGCGATAACACCGTCAAGATATGGTTCTTCTGGGTTGTCGATCCTCAACAGCCGATCAATGTGGTTTGGCTGTTACTGTGTGCCGCGGTTGCTTCGGTGGTCTCCTGGTGGGTGTTACTAAAGGCTCTTACCCTCGTTAAGGATATGAGAGAACTGCACCGGCAGGAGCAGCAGCGCGAAATAGCCAAGGCCCAGGAAGACAGGGCCAAAGAACTGCAGGAACAGGAACGGCGTATCGACCAGAAGATCAGCAAGGTCATCGGCAGCGAAGCCGAGCCGACTGAATAGAGATCGTAATCGACTGAGAACCGGAGGTCTCCGCACCGCGGCGCGGTGTGTGTAACACGGAGGTTAGACTAATGACTCGTTGCGCTCCCACCCTGACTATGGCTCTGGTCGTCGCCAGCCTGTTGGCCGTCACCGGCTGCGGCGAAAACCCCCAGGAAAGAATAGCCCTGCTCGAGCAGGACAACCAACGGCTCATCGACGAGTTGGGTATGGCCAGGACGGACGCCGACGCCGCGCGCCGCGACCTGGCCTTGTGCGAGCAGGACCAGTTGACCTGTCGGCGTGACGCCGAGGATCTGCGAGCCCAGCTGGCTGCCCTCGCCGCTCGGGAGCCCGAGCCGCTGGCCGAGGTGCCTGAAGGCTGGACGCCGGTGCCCGGCGGCGCGATGATCGCCATAGAGGGAGAGGTGCTCTTCCGCTCCGGCAAGACCACGCTGCGGCCGGAGGCGCGCCGAGCGCTGGACGCCGTGGCCCGCACGGTCAACAGCGAGTACGTCACCCAGGACGTCCTGGTCTATGGGCACACTGACAACGTTCCGATCAAAAAGAGCGGCTGGAAGGACAACCTCGAGTTGTCCGCCCAGCGGGCCCTGGCGGTAGTTCGTTACCTGGAGAGTCGCGGTGTCGCTCCCAGCCGGCTGGTTGCCGCCGGGTGCGGCGAGCATCGCCCCATCGGCCCGAATTCCTCGGCCGAAGCCCAGGCCAAGAATCGCCGCGTCGAAGTCTATGCCCTCGACGCCGTAGTCCAGAGCGCCGGCCGGTAAACCAGGGCGGGACACGTTCTAAATAGCACCGGCCCGCATGGCACTCCGCGGAGTGCGCGGCGCCGAGCCACCGGCCACCTCCGGAGCGGCGTGCAGAAACACCCCGGCCTTCACGGGCCGGGGCTTTTTTGCGCCTGCCGGGCAGCCGGACGAGTCTGGCGGCGCGCATTCCCGCATTCAGCGTGCGTACTGGCACGGATATTGTTAGACTGCCGCGTCAGACTCAGAGCAGGCCTCGCGCGGGGTGAGGCCAACGGTCCGAAGCGGTAACCTGTGTTTCGACAGCCCTTTGCGGGGTAAACCACGGAGCAGCGACAATGGCGCAGTACAAGATCGGCTGGATGCCTGGGGACGGTGTGGGAAAGGACGTAATGGAGGCCGCACGGTTGGTGCTCGACGCCCTGAAGTTGGACGCCGAGTATCCGGCCGCTGACATAGGCTGGGAGTTCTGGTGCCGAGAGGGGAACCCCCTCCCGGAGCGGACGCTCGAATGTCTGCGGCAGACCGATTGCGCCCTGTTCGGCGCCATCACCTCCAAGCCGGTGGCGGAGGCCGCCAAGGAGCTGGACCCTTCTCTACAGGACAAGGGTCTGACCTACTTCTCACCGATCGTCAGACTGCGGCAGGAATTTAACCTGCACACCAACATGCGGCCTTGTAAGGCCTACCCCGGCAATCCGCTCAACTACAAGGATGGCATCGACCTGGTCGTCTTCCGGGAGAACACCGAGGGGCTCTACGCCGGCGTCGAGTTCCACCCGGTGCCGGAGAGCATCTTCAAGGCCCTTAGCATCAACCCCAAGATGAAACGCTTTGGCAAGCACGCGCTGGAAGACCTGGCCATGTCCACGAGGATCATGTCGCGGGCCGGCTGCCGGAGCATCGTCACGCAGGCCTTCGAGTTCGCCAAGAAGTTCAACCGCAAGAGCGTCACGCTGGTCGAGAAGCCCAATGTGCTGCGCGAGACCGGCGGGCTGATGACGCGGACGGCCCGCGAGGTGGCCAAGAATTACCCCGACATCCCGCTGTGGGAGACCAACATCGACGCCCAATGCATGTGGCTGCTGAAAAACCCGTTCGACTACGACGTGCTGGTGGCAGAGAACATGTTCGGTGACATCATCTCTGACCTGGCCGCCGGTATGGTTGGCGGGCTTGGTTTCGCCAGTGCTGCCAATATCGGCGATAAGTACGCGGTGTTTGAGCCCACCCACGGCTCGGCCCCCAAGTACGACGGCCAGTACAAGGTCAACCCCTGCGCCATGCTGCTGACTGCCAAGCTGATGCTCGACTGGCTTGGCGAAACCGACTCCGGCCGACGCCTGGAAGCCGCGGTCGCTGCCGTGGTTGCCGAGCGCAAGGTGGGCACCTACGACGTGGGTCTCAACAACACCACGCTGGAGGTAGCCGAGGAAGTGGCCCGTAAGCTGTAGGGGCAGTTCCACGCAATGTGCCAGTGATTCGAGCCCGGCCAGGGGCCAATCAGTCCCTGTGCCGGGCTTGCTCTTGCGCCCGACAGGCCACCTCGTGTCCTCTCGAAACGCCGTCGCCAAGGGAGGCAGACTTCTTCCTGTCTCGGGCGGGCGTCTCCGTATATGGTACTTTCACCTGCGGGCCGGAGGCTGGCGCCTCCGGCTGCTAGATTGCGGGCGAAGGATTGCAAGGAGACATCGAATGAAACACATCGCGACAATTACCTGCGGCTCTGCACTGGTTTTGGCTGCTGCCTGCTGGCTGCCCGCTTGCGTGCAGACTTCCGGGGGAGGTGGAAACAGTGAGTTCGACGGCGGAGACTGCACTTACGCCGAGACCCCCGGCGTGGCCACGATTGTCTCGGTGGAAGACGCCGCCGCCGGCGGCAACAACTGTGCCAACGACCCTGTGAGAGTGGTCTTCGATTTCACGCCCGACGATCCGGAGGCCTCCCAGCCGAGCGACACTGGTGTGAGCATAGGCGTGGCCGACGGGAAGAACCCGCCCCGCGAATGGGTCACTGACGAGGGATTTACCGTCGGGTCGCAGCACCGCTGTTTGCGCGAGGACATCACGTCCGGCACCTGTACGCCAGTGATCTACTTCTTCCCGGATAACGATTTCGACGCCGGTGCAGCCGCCTGCGAGTAGAGGCGGCACAGTGCGCCTTATCTGAGAGGTCCGATTCCGCCGGATGCGCCAGGCGCCCCGGACGGCGGAGTTGCCCGGCCGTAGTCGGTAGGTCCATGAAGCTGCCGAAGCTGCTACACCGGTGGACCGTTTCACCGAAGCGGGCCATCTCACTTCAGCGGGAGTTGGCCGTTCGAGTGGTGCGGAGAGGCTCGCTCGACCGAGTCCGTCTGGTGGCCGGCGCCGATATGGCTTTCACCAGCGATCTGAATCGCTGCGTAGCGGGAGTAGTGGTTTGGGACATCGAACGCGGTGCCCCTGTCGAACAACAGATCGCTGTTCGCCCCCTGAAGTTCCCCTACGTCCCCGGTCTCTTGTCGTTTCGCGAAGCGCCGGCCGTGCTGGCGGCCATTCGCAAGTTGCGCCTGGAACCGGATGCGTTCATGTTTGACGGTCACGGCCTGGCGCACCCCCGCCGCTTCGGGCTGGCCTGCCACGTTGGCGTGCTGATCGATCGGCCCAGCGTGGGTTGCGCCAAGAGCCGGCTGCTGGGGCAACACGAAGAGCCGGTCCCCCACCGCGGCGCGACCAGTCCGCTGGCAGACGGGCGAGAGCGGATTGGCACCGTGCTGCGCACCCGCGACCGAGTAAAGTGCGTCTACGTCAGCGTGGGGCACCGCACTACGCTGGAATCGGCGGTCAGGCTGGTGTTACGCTGCGGTGGTGGCTTCCGCCTGCCAGAACCGACCAGGCTGGCCGACAGACTGGTGGCCCGGGCCAGGCACGATCTCGCCGGCGGGTAGCGCCGCTCGCCAGGAGGCGGCCTCAGCGACAGCGGCACTACCTGACGTGAACGTCCGCCTTACCGTCCGGCGCGAACGCCTCTGCGGCGTGGCCGCAGTTGATCGAGATCTCCAGGTAGTCGCTGCTGCCGATCAGCGCCAGCGGCTCACCGGCGGGAACTTCGTGATAGGCTGTTCGCAGCGGGCCGACACACTGGCTGCCGACGTACACCTGCGCTGCGTGGGGATGGCGAACCAGTGGCAGCAGATGCTGGCGGGAGATGTTGGTTATCAGGTTGCCAAAGTGGTCAACGCACAGCACCTTGCCTGCTATGGTTGAGTCGCGCCCTACTGACGGCGTAGCGGCCTCCAATACCTCCAGCCGATCGGTGGGCGGCCCCAGCTTCTGAATCGGGACACCGCTGGCCAGATGGGCCGCTACCGGGGCCATGACGTCGCGCCCGTGAAAGGTGGCCGACACCGTGCTTAGCATGTACTTGCGATTGTCCACCACGTGCATGGCTTCCAGGCGAATCTCGCGGTGAACCATGCTGACCAGGCCGTTGTCCGGGGCGACCACTAACTGCCCGCCGTACTTCCCCGCCAGGATCCGTCGGCTCGAGCCGACTCCCGGATCGACAACTGCAAGGTGGACCGTGCCGGGCGGATACCAGTTCCACGTCTGGCGAAGGACGAACGCCGCTCGGACTATGTCCTGCG
>JANQGB010001167.1 GCA_028277545.1 Phycisphaerae bacterium
GGTGATTGCGCGAGTTGAGAACCTCCTCCAGCTTGGCGCTTAGCGTGTCGGCGGCAGCAACTCGTTCCGGCTCACCGGACGCTCGACCCTCGCGAACCAGGTGCTCGAGCTCGGGGACGAACTCGGTATAGAAGTGTTTGGCCACCTCGTAAGTGCCGTGCCAATGCGTGTAATCCGGGCCCATCATGGAGGCCCCGTGCCGGGCGCGGCGGCCCTCGTGGTGCCAGATTTCGAACCAGACGAAGTCCAGGGTGTTGGCAAACTTGGCCGGGCGCAACAGAGGCTTGGCCAGACCATATAGTTCAAGACCAGGCTTGGCGAACTTCTCGTGATACAGCTCGATCAGACTGTCGTACTGCACGTAGAAGTTGTTCACCCACTGCGGCTCGTGACAGTTAAGGCACACGTTCTTCATGTTGTCCCGCCGGGTCTCCCAGCCGACGTCCGCCCCGGGCAGGCCCATCTTGCGATCGCTCTCTTCCGGTCGAATCGAAAGGACCGGCCGGTTGTTCCAACTGATCCGCATGCCGACGTCGTGGGTCAACGGCTGGTCTTTGGTGGCACTCATGTGGCAGGTGGCGCAGGTCGGGGCGGCGCTGTAGTCCTCACCGACGATCCACTTGGCGGAGTCCATGTTGAGCTTGTCCTTGAAGGCCAGGAAGGCGATTCCGTGCTTGGATTCGTAGTAGATCTCCTTCTGCGGATGGTCGGGGCCCATGTGGCACTTGCCGCAGTTGTCGGGATGGCGGGCCTGGGCGGCCGAAAAGCTGTGGCGGCTGTGGCACGCGGAGCAGGAGCCATCCGACCCGTCCGGGTTGATGCGTCCGATGCCGGTGTTGGGCCAGGTGGCCGGATCCAGCTTGCCCTTGTCCAGCACGCGGATTTGCGAACCGTGACATTGCCAGCAGCCGTTAACCGCGGCGGCGCTCTGTCCCTCGGGGAATCCGGGCGTGACCATGCCGTTGTTGCCCTCGACCACCTCGGCCAGCACGTTGTCCAGCGAGCCGAGAATTCGCCCGGCCTTGGAATGGTGCGATCCCGCGAACTCGGCCGCTTCGGCCTCGTGGCAGCGGGCGCAGTCCTTGGGCGAGACGATGGTGGCGATCAACTGCCCCTCGTGCATGAACGCGTCCGAATCGCCCTCTTCAGCGGCGTGACACTCGAAGCAGCCGACATTGGCCCGATAGTGCTTGCTGGAGCCCCACTGCTGATAGATGGCGGGGTCTTCCACCTTGTGGCACTTGAAACAGGCCTTGCTTTCAGCAGACAGCTCGGGCAGGCCCCACGGAGCGGCCGCCGCGGGCCAGACTGACCCCTGCCAGACCACCAGGCCGGCCAGCACGTTCAGCAGTGTAACGCGTTTCATAGCTCATCGACTCCCAGTCTACGCCGTCACCGTCACGCGGCTCGGCCTCACTCTGCAGGTTTCCCGTAGTGCTTCTCGTATGTCAGCTCGCCCGCCAGAACCGGCACGGACATGCGAACGAAAATGGTGTACAGCAGCAGCCCGAAGGCCCAGATTCCCAGGCATACCAGAATCTCGTTGGCAGTGGGAACGTACTGCACGATCTCGCCCAGCGGCGTGGGTATGAAAGCCGGAACGATCAGCCCCATGCCTTTCTCGATCCAGATGCCCACGATCGACAGCACGCAGGCGACGTTCAACGTCACGATGGCCCTGGACTTGGGCAGAACCAGGAGAACGGTGGCTATTACGTTGAACGCGATAGCCGTCCAGATCCAGGGCACCAGGGCGTGGCGCCCGTGCAAGCCGAAGAAGAGATAACGCATCGACGCCAGGTGCGTGGAGTCGGTGTAGAACTCCGTAAACAGCTCGCACCCCAGCAGGAAGATGTTGATGATCATGGCCACCTGGACTATCCGGCGGAGCAGCAGCAGGGCGTCATCGTTGACCTGGTGCGAAGTCCAGCGCCGGACGACCTGCAGCGTGAGAATGATGAACGCCGGACCGGCGGCAAAGGCGCTGGCCAGGAAGCGCGGGGCGATAATTGCGGAGTTCCAGAAGGGCCGCCCGCCCAGCCCCACGTAGAGGAAGGCGGTCACGGTGTGGATGCTGATGGCCCAGACAATGGCCACGAACACGAACGGCACGTAGAAGGTCTTGGAGGGCTTCCGCCCGCAGTAGGCGCAGTACAGCAGGTAGCCGCAGATGTGCAGGTTCAGCAGCAGGTAGCCGTTCAGCGCAATCACGTCCCAGGTCAGCATCGAGATGGGGAAGTTGAAACGCTGCAGGAGGTGCAGGAACCTGTCCGGCCTGCCCAGGTCCACGGTGACGAACAGCAGGCACATCACGATCACCGCCACGGCGAGCAGTTCCCCGAAAATGACCACGTCGTTGAGGTGCATGTTGCGGTAGACGTAGACCGGGATGACCAGCATGGCCGCCGCGGCCGCCAGGCCGACCAGGTAGGTGAAATTGGCGATGTACAGTCCCCAGGACACGTGGTCGGTCATACCGGTGGTGGCCAGCCCGTGGACCAGTTGCTTGCAGTAGGCGTGCAGGCCCAGCAAAGCGACGACCGTCAACACCGTCATCCAGGTGTAGTAGCGCCAATCCCCCACAAAGCTGATCCGCAGGCACTGCCACAAGAAGGTCAGATAGCGCCTCATGCCTCGCCTCCCGAGTCGACTGCCTCCAGCGGCTCGTGGTAGCGACTGCCGCGCTCGTCGAAGTAGTAGAAGAACCTGGGGAGTGTCCCAACGTCCTCCTTCAGAACAAACACGCGCTTGTGCCGCAGGATGTAGGCCACCTCGCTGTCGGGCTCGAGCACGTTGCCGAACTTGCGCGAACCGGTCGGGCAGACCTCCAGGCGCGCGGGCATCAGGCCTCGGCGGGTACGCTGCAGGCAGAAGGTGCATTTCTCCATCACGCCCTTGGGGCGCGGCCGGTTGGAGAGGTAGTGCATCCGCGGGTTGAGCTTGCCGTCGGGGATTTCAGGAGCGGCGAAGTTGAAGCGCCGGGCCCAATAGGGGCAGGCGGCCTCGCAATAGCGACAGCCGATGCACCAATCGTAGTCTATCACCGTGATGCCGTCCGGCTCCTGCCAGGTGGCCTCGACCGGGCAGACCTTCACGCAGGGCGGCTTGGCGCACTGGTGACACTGAACCGGCATGTAGTAGCTGTCGTGCTCCGGCACCTGCTCGGGATCGTAGTGATGATCCGAGGTCTCGACGTTGATGCTGCCCTTTTCCATCTTCAGCACGCGGATGTACTGAATCTCCGGGGCCCGGGACGGGTTGTTCTCTTCCACGCAGGCGTGAACGCAGCGCCGGCAGCCGATGCACCGGCTGATGTTCAGGGCATAGACGTACTCCACGCCATCGAGCGGCTGGGTGTCTTCGACGGTCGGCTCAACGCCATAGCGCTGGCTGACTTCGCGGGCGATGCGATCCAGGGCGGCCTGCTTCTCGGCCGCAGTCAGTTCCTTGTAGTGCTTCTGCAGCCACTCTTCGAGCGACGGGACCTGGTCGCCGGTCAGGTCCTTCAACGGTGACAGGGCGGCGGCCAGCGCGGAGGCGCCCGCCACGGCGGTAGCGCCTTTGACGAAGAAACCCCGCCGGGTGAGGTCCGGCCCGGAGCCGCCGCCCGCCTGCACATCGTGGCGCCCGGATTCGCTCCCGCTGGTGTCACTCATGTTGACTGCCCTCCCCCTGCCGGCGATGGATGAGCAACGGATTCTGAACGCCCTCGTGCGGCTCGCCTGACGGGCGCTGATCGCCCATGCGCAGAGTGTCGGGGCCAGGGGCCGGTCGCATGGGCGGGAAGGCCGGGGCGTGCGGGTCGTGGCACTCGATACACTTCTTACGCTCCAGCGGACCGCGGTCGGGATCCCAGTAGCCGTCGGTGCGACCGTGGACGCCGTGCGTCCAGTCGCGATACACCGGCCCGTGGCACTTGGCACAGAGCAGCTGCGGCTGGTCGTAGGGAATGGGCTCGCCCTTGTCGTCGGCGAACGCGTTCCTGTCCTGCAGGTGATGACAATTGAAACAGCGCTTGTTGATGCCGTGCTCCAATACGATCTCCCGGTGCTGCGTCAAGGTGCGTTCGGTCTCCGGAGGTGAGGGGAACAGGCGATGGCACTCGCTGCAGCGGTATCGGTAGGCGGCTACCTGGAGCTCGGGACGCAGGGTCGGCGACCGCACGGTCGCCACGTCCACCATGGCGGCAGGAACGATGGTGGCTTGGTCGTAGGGGCGTCGGTAAGGCCACGGGTCGGCCAGCAACCATGCCGCCAGCACGATGAAGACCAGCGGCACCAGGACCCAGCGAGTGGGGCCCCTACCGGCAGACGCTTTGGCGGTGTTGGCTGTTGGATCGGCCACCCGGCTCACCCTTCCTGTCCTGGAGTAACGCAGTAGCCAACGTCAGGTGACATCTTGACGCGTCGCGGGCGATCCGCCCTTGATGCAGATCAAGCGCAGCCGAGAATCTGCTGCGCCTGCCGCCCGGCGAGGGCCCGGCCGTCAATCGTCCACGTCGAACACTTCGTTGGCGAAGTCGGTGGTGGCAATGTTGAAGACGCCGTTCAGGGCGGTGGTCAAGCCCTTGGAGAACTGGGCTTTCACGTCCTGACTGGTGCAGCTTCCAACTTGTAGCAACATCGAGCCGGCCAGCGCCGCCGCCAGAAAGGCCCTCACTCGTTTCGACCGCTTGGTCATCGTCGTGCCTCCGAAAAGGTGGTAATCAGAATTGGAACCTGTATTGCATGTAGAACAGATCGGGGTCTTCGCTCTTGCCGGTGTTGATGACGACATCGCTGTCCCAGAAGTGGGAATAACCGAACAACATCGACGAGTGCACATCGATCTTCCACAGCACGGTGAGGTCGATCTCGTGGCCGACCTCTCTGCCGCTGTTGCCCGTTGAATCCCGGCGCCCGGGCCTGCCGCCTGCGTTGTACAGGGCGTCCTGGTCGGCATTGAGCCAGAAGGTGTGATAGGCAATGTAGGTCTTCACCTTCTTGTCTATTGGCCAGGCCGAAACGTTCAGGTTGACCGCCGTGATGTTCTGCCGCCCCACCAGGTCCAGGAAACCGAAGTAGGCGTGCCCCAGCGGGAAAAGCTGATCGAAGGTCCCCACCTTCCCGTCGCCGGAGTCTTCGTCGCCGCTGGCCCAATCGAAGCCTGCACCCAGGCGAGGCTTCCAGGGCACATCGGCGAAGGTGTAACCGCCCATCGCCGACCAGCTCCAGGCCTGGATGGTGTCGCCGGCCCAGCGCCCCCACTGGCCCGACAGCTCCGTGTCGTAGTCAAAGCCTGCCGTCTTGCCCCAGAAACGCGCTCCCAGGGTGTAACGCGACTCGTCGCCAACCTTGCCGTTCGGATTCCTCAGGCTGCCCGTCTTGTCCGATGCCAGGAAGTACAGGTCCACGCCGTGCCGGGGGATGCCCTTGTAGGTAAAGTAGGCCCCGTAGAAGTCGTACTCCTCGTTCCAGTCGTCGCCCTGCTTGCGCTTGACGACCACCGGCTTGGCATACCAGACATCGAAGCTCCAGTCCTGGTCGGACCAGAAGAGCTTGACCGCGTCGAACCGGCGGCGGACGTTGGCCCATTCCAGCGGCGAGATCAGGCGTTGAGCGCCGTACTGAAGATCCTGCCGCCCCACCCGCAGCGTTAAGGGCACCTTCTCACCCAGCGGGCGAACGTCGAAGAACACCTGCTGCACGTCCCAGCGATTCTCGTCGATCCCTCGCAAAGCCAGATCGCGATCCTCGTCAAACGCTGCGATCCCCTGAAAGAACACCCTGGCTAGTTTGCGGTACTTCAGATCGAAGTGCAGCATGTAACGATAGAGCTGAAAGGTGTCCCGACTGCGCCTGTTGGCGTCGAAACTCTTGTTGGTCTCCGCCTCCATCCGGAAGCGGAACTCGCCTCCAATGCTCAGGCGAAAGTCGTCGCCCAAGCGAATGTTCTTGATCGGATCGAAGAAATCCTCCTGGTACGTGCCCGGCTCTCCGTCCAGATAGCTGAAGTCATCCTTGTACCGGAGGTTGAAGTACTTGGGCCCGGGAAGTGGCGTGGAAGTTTCGACCTGTTCGGTTCTGACCTCGGTTTCGGCGGGAGTTGCCGGCTGTGTTTCCTGCGCCCCGGTGCGGGCCGAAAGCCCGCACACGCCTGCAATCGCCAGGTACAGCACATGTTTCAACGGCATGACCGTTCTCTCCGTCGCCCGCGCCAACTCGCCACGGGAGAAAAACGCCGCGCTTGCCGGCCACAGCGGCCGTCATGAGTTGTCTGAGCGATGCCAGCGCCGGACCCACCCGCCC
>JANQGB010001384.1 GCA_028277545.1 Phycisphaerae bacterium
GGCCCAACACCTACACCGCCGGAGATCCGGACACGTCGGCCACGGCCGACACGCAAGCGGTGGCCGTTACGCTGGAGGAGAACGATAAGCGCGTGGTGACCACCGAACTGCTGCGCGGCGGCGGGGGCATCAAGGACGTCACCGAGGCCGACGTGGTGGTCAGCGGCGGACGGTCGGTCAAGAGCGAAGAAAACTTCAAGATGCTCGAAGAACTGGCCGAACTGCTCGACGGCGCCGTCGGCGCCTCTCGCGCTGCGGTGGACGCGGGCTACCAGCCGCAGAGCCGGCAGGTTGGCCTGACCGGCAAAGTGGTCACACCGGCGCTGTACATCGCCTGCGGCATCGACGGCGCAATTCAGCACCTGGCTGGCATGCGCGGCAGCAAGGTCATCGTGGCCGTCAACACCAAGGCGGAAGCACCCATATTCTCGGTGGCCACCTACGGGTGCGTGGGTGACCTGTTCAAGGTCGTTCCGTTGCTGACCGAGGAGTTGCGCCGACTCAAAGGGTAGCGGTTGGTCGGGCAAGGCACGCCGGCAGGGGTCGCCTGGTCCGTGCCGGCACCACTTGTGGATACCAGTCCGCACACGCTGTGGTGTGTCTTTCGTTCTGTGAGAGCTACACAATCGCGAGGATGCCCGCCCATGAACTGGATCGTAATGACGCTGGCGTTGGTGGCTTCACTCGGCCTGTTCGCTTATTCAGCACGGAACCGCTGGCGGCTAATGCGAATCGGGCCGTCCGATCTTCAGTTCGACAACATCGGTGAACGCATAAGCCGCACACTCCGCTTCGCGATCGGGCAGGCTCGCATGCCCAGATACGCGGGGGCCGGCATCGCGCATATCCTGATCTTCTTCGGCTTCCTGGTACTCTTGCTGCGTTCGCTGATCCTGTTCGCCCGGGGCTACACAGACGACCCGACGTTCGGCTACTGGGTGTTCGAACTGGGTACGCCGCTGGGCAATCTCTACTCGCTCATCAAGGACATCTTCATCGCCGCGGTGCTGGTGGGCACGGCCATCTTCTTCTACTACCGGCTGATAGCCAAGCAGAAGCGCATGAGCCACAGCGGCGAGGCGCTGCTGATCTTAGGCATCATCTTCGTGATGATGGTCGCCGACGTGATCTACGACGGCGCCAACATCGAGTACATTGCCCGCAATGTCGAGGGCGCCGAGCATCACGCCTGGGCCGAGCCGCTGGGCTCTCTGGCTGCGCCGCTTATGGCAGACCTGTCCGATGGCGTTCTGGGATTCTGGCGGCACCTGGGCTTCTGGACACACGCACTGCTGGTGCTGATCTTCCTGAACATCCTGCCCTACTCGAAGCACTTTCACGTGATCACAGCCATACCCAACGTCTTCCTGCAGCCGCTGGGCAGTCCCGGGCGGCTGCCCAAGATGGAGGATATCGAGGGCATGGTCGAACGCGAGGAGACGCTGGGGATCAAGCGGATCGACCAGTGGGGCAATAAGGCCATCCTCGACTTCTACACCTGCACCGAGTGCGGCAGGTGCACCGACGTCTGCCCAGCCAACAAGACCGGCAAGGAGCTATCACCCAAACACCTGACCGTCGATCTGCGCAATTTCCTGTACCAGCATCAGCCGGCCCTGGTCGCCGGCAGCGCCGCCCGGGCCGGCGGCAACGGCGAATCTGCGGCGGAAGGCGATGCAGCCGCCCACGAAGCCGAACTCGTGCCCAACGTCATCAAGCCGGAGGTCCTCTGGGCCTGCACGACGTGCCGCGCCTGCGAGCAGGAGTGCCCGGTCTTCATCTCCTACGTGGACAAGATCGTCGATATGCGACGCTACCTGGTCCAGGAGGGCGGCGAGTTTCCGGAGCAGTTGCAAACGGCGTTCCGCGGGATGGAGACCAGCGGCACACCGTACAACCTTCCGCCGGATGACCGGATGAACTGGGCCGAAGGGCTGGAAATCCCGCTGATGAACGACTCACCTGAAGACGTCGAGGTACTCTTCTGGGTGGGTTGTGCGGCCTCGTTCGACGATCGCGTCAAGAGCGTAGCCAGGGCCACCGCGGAACTGCTGACCATGGCCGGCGTGAAGTTCGCCTGCCTGGGACCGGAGGAGCAGTGTACCGGCGACGCCGCCCGGCGGGCGGGCAACGAGTTCCTGTTCCAGATGATGGCCCAGATGAACGTCGAGGTTCTGAACGGGTACCAGGTCAAGAAGATCGTCACCATCTGCCCGCACTGTTACAACACACTGGACAACGAATACCCGGACTTCGACGGTAACTACGAAGTCATCCATCATGCCGACTTCCTGCTGGACCTGGTCCGCCAGGGCAGACTCAAGCCCCGCGAGCGCGTCGAGGCAACGGTAACCTACCACGATTCATGTTACCTGGGCCGTTACAATGAGATCTACGACTCTCCTCGACAGACCCTGCAGAGTATCCCGGGCCTGCGCCTGGTCGAGCCGACCGAGACGCGCGACCGCGGCATGTGCTGCAGCGCCGGCGGTGCCCAGATGTGGAAGGAAGAGGAGGAAGGCACCGAGAAGGT
>JANQGB010000055.1 GCA_028277545.1 Phycisphaerae bacterium
CATATCCGCCAGGCGCTGGAGGCCGGGGCCATGCTGACGCTGAACACCGACGCCCACAGCACCACCGGCCTGACGCCCCTGGATTACGGAGTCAACACCGCCCGGCGCGGCGGCTGCCCCCCCGACCGGGTGCTCAATACCTTCAGCGCCGGCAGGTTGAGCGAGTGGATAGCCCGCAAGCGCTCGTCCTGAGCGACCGGAATACGGCTACTTGTATGCACCGGCGCCCGCTGGCCTGCCCGGACTCCGACGGGCCGCATGCCGGGCCAGGATTGGCCGGGTCGACTTGAGTGCGATCTGCCTTGACGATACGCTGGCTGACTGTTGAGGAAGTCTGTCGAGTTGTGCGCGGCTGACCCTGGCGGGGTACGGACCTGCACCGCAAACCCGGGACCAGTGGAAATCGCGGCGCACCTTCACCGACAAACCAATCACGTAACCGATACTGCTTCGACATGCCCCCGGCGACTGGCGGGGTCGCCACCGGCAGCACGAACCGAACCGACACGACCACCCGCCTGAGGAAACCCCGATGAAGTGGAACGCCCCTTATCGAAGATGGCTGATGGCCGCCCTGACCTGCGGCGTGCTCGTGCCCTGCCTGGCAGCTAACGCGGGTGAGGCGGAACGGGTCAAGGAGCGCAGCGAGATCGACACCAAGTATCTCTGGGCCACGGAGAACATCTTCCCCGACAAGGACGCCTGGGAGAAGGAGTTCGCGGCAGTGCAGGCCCTGGTGCCGAAGTTCGAGAAGTACAAGGGCAAGCTGGCCAAGGATCCCGAGGCGCTGCTGTCCATGCTCAAGTTCCGCGATGAACTCGAGCCGCGGATGGAGCGGGTCTACGTCTACTCGTCGCTGCTGTCCGACCAGGACACGCGGGTTGGCGACACGCAGGCCATGAAATCCCGCGTTATGTCGATGTTCATCAACTACGGCCAGCAGACCTCCTGGATCACGCCGGAGCTGACCACCATCCAGCCCGAGATGCTTGATTCCTGGATGCGCGAGAGCAAGGACCTGGCTCTCTACAAGCACTACTTCGACGACCTGTTCCGCCAGAAGAAGTACGTGCTGTCACCGCGAGAGGAAGAGCTGATGGCCATGGCCGGCGAGGTTCGCCGCACGCCGTCCAACGGTTACAACTTCCTGACCAACGCCGACATCCAGTTCCCTACCATCACTGACGAGAACGGCAAGACGGTCGAGCTGGACGACTCCGCGTTCTATCTCCACATGCGCTCCACCGACCGCGGCGTTCGGAAAGCCGCCTACGATGCCATCGTGGGGACCTACGCCCAGTTCCGCAACACTTCGGCGGCACTGCTCAACGGCGCGGTTCAGAGCCACATCTTCACCGTCAAGGCTCGGGGGTACGATAACTGCCTGCAGTCCGCCCTCAACGGAGACAATATCCCCACCGCTGTCTACAACAACCTGGTCAACACAGTCAACGACAACCTGCCGCTGCTGCACCGCTACCAGGACATACGCAAGCGCGTTCTGAAGCTGGACGACGGCGTCCACGCCTACGACCTGTTCGCCCCATTGATCTCCGATGCCACGCTGAAGTACAGCTACGAAGAGGGCGTGGCCATGATCCTGGAGGCGTTGCAGCCCCTGGGCGAAGAGTACCTGGTGCCCATGAAGAAGGGCTTCGACGACCGCTGGGTGGACGTCTATCCCACCAAGGGCAAGCGCAGTGGGGCCTACTCCAGTGGCACCTACCTGACGCAGCCGTATATCCTGATGAACTTCCACAACAGCTACGAGGACGTGTCCACCCTGGCCCACGAGATGGGCCATTCGATGCACTCGTATTTCTCCCGCGGCACGCAGCCCTACGTCTACTCGGACTACGCGATCTTCTGCGCCGAGGTGGCGTCGACGTGCAACGAGATCATGATGCAGAACTACATCCTGGAGCGCACCACCGACCCCAAGACCAAGCTCTACCTGCTGGTCGAGTTCCTGGAGGGCTTCCGGGGGACGGTTTTCCGCCAGACGATGTTCAGCGAGTTCGAGCAGCGTATCCACGAGATGGCCGAAGCGGGCGAGCCGCTGACCGCCGACACCATGTCCGCCGCCTACGGTGAGATCATGAAGAAGTACTACGGCCCGTCCTACACGCATGACGAGATGGTGGACAACTACTGGATCCGCATCCCCCACTTTTACTACAACTTCTACGTTTACAAGTATGCCACCAGCTACTGCGCCGCCTCGAACATCGCCAAGCGCATCCTGGACGGCAAGCCGGGTGCCCGCGACGGCTACATGGACTTCCTGAAGGCTGGCGGCCACAAGTACCCGCTGGACGTCCTCAAGCTGGCCGGCGTCGATCTCAATTCGCCGGAGCCCATCGAGGACGCCATGAAGATCTTCGAGAACCTGCTCGACCAGACGGAAGAGTTGCTCAAGACGATGTAGCCCCGACCTGCGCCGGACCCAATCGGGAACCCACGGTGACTGACACCAGAGCCCCGGCCGTTACGGTCGGGGCTTTTCTTTGGGCACGGCGGCAGATCAGTAGTCGATGGTGGTATCCGAGGGCACATACGGCGCGAACGCCAGGTTGGAGGGCAAGATTGACCGACCGGGTCTGAGTCAACCGGCAGTGAAAGCTGCGGGACGGGCCTGGTTGGGTGCCAACTTGTTGACGCAGTGCGGAAGCGCGAGATATCCGCCACATGCCGATCGCGACGTTGTTCGGCGTGCCCGGCGTCGTGATTAGTTGGCGGGCACCTGGGCCGGGATCTGCTATCGCAGCGCGCTGGCAATTGGACGGGGAGGACCGGAGTACATGCGCCGGGCCCGGCTTCGGTGGGCGGCATACACTCACAAGCAGGGTTACCTTCGCGCCCGCAGCGGTGGCCTCGAGTGGCCTGAGCAGGCTCGTGTGCACGAGGGGTAAACCCGGACCACGAGAAGCCCGCTGGAAGCGGGCTCAACAAGAGCTGTCGGCCCGCGAAACCCGGCATGAATGCCGGGCCTAGCGCACGTGCCACGCGCGTGGCGCTATTGTTGTGTCTCAGGGGTGGCGGCGTGTGCCGGCGACGCGTAAAGGGCGCGTCGTGGACGTCGGGACGTCCGCGCGAACTGAAGGTTGCGGCTCGTTACGATTCCGTAGTCGCTTTTGTTGTGCCTCAGGGGTGGCGGCGTTTGCCGGCGACGCGTAATGGGTGCGTCGTGGACGTCGGGACGTCCGCGCGAACTGAAGTTCGCGGCTCGTTACGATTCCGTATTCGCTATTGTTGTGCCTCCGTGGTGGCGGCGTTTGCCGGCGACGCGTAAAGGGCGCGTCGTGGACGTCGGGACGTCCGCGCGGACTGAAGTTCGCGGCTCGTTACGCGTCGGTAGGCTTGGGGTATTTCAGCAGGAGCAAGACCAAAGCAGGATGTTGACGTTCGGAGACCGGCCTTAGAATTCCGGAAAGGCCTGGCTGGCAGTCCGGGGTACACTCTGCAGTGGCCTGCCAGTCGCAGGCATGGCTACCGTCGTGAGTTGACACACCTCAGGCGCCCTGACCGCGGCGCGCTCGGCGGTCCAAGCGACTCCTGTTCGTCCGTCTCGCCCGGCACGCCACTTCGGCGGCCTTAGAATCGGCGGGCCGCTTGACCGCGGCTCCCTGCCGTCCTACAAGCCTTCGTGAGGGTGCGCCGAGGCCGGCCCGC
Organism: Phycisphaerae bacterium; assembly: GCA_028277545.1. Lineage (GTDB taxonomy): Bacteria > Planctomycetota > Phycisphaerae > UBA1845 > UBA1845 > JANQGB01. The sequence goes on from JANQGB010000055.1 coordinate 3,673, forward strand.
GTGGCGCCAGGTGGCTGGCTCAGAGGCTCACCTGCACGCGTTCGGGCCCCGCACATCCATCACAAGTGTAGAGGAATGGGTTATGAAGCTGGAAATCCGTCGTGGGAAGCTGGATACACTGATCGAGTACCTAGACGGATTGACAGCCAGGGCCACGATAGATGACCTGACCGAGCGCCTCGATCGGCTGCAGATCACCACCGATGACCTGGGCGCCTACGTGCGCTTCTCGGAGGACAGCTACCGCCGCAACCTCGTTCGCCTGGGGCGCTGTTATCAGCTCTTGGTGCTTTGCTGGCGCAGCGGGCAGAGAAGTCCGATCCACAATCACATCGGCTCCACCTGCGGGGTACGAGTCCTGAGCGGCATAGCGACCGAGACCATCTTCGAGCGGGCTCCGTGCTCGCTGCTTAGCCCGGTTCGTTCACATGACCTGGGCGAGGGGATGGTGGCCGTGTCGCAGGACGACGACACCCACCAGGTGTCGAATCTGCAGGTGCCCGGG
>JANQGB010000075.1 GCA_028277545.1 Phycisphaerae bacterium
ACGGGCGGGTTAATCGCCGCCTGCTGGCCTCCCGTCTGGCCAACCTCTACATCAAGCAGTTCTTCGAGGTGGGCACCTTCCACGCCGACCCCCACCCCGGCAACATCCTGGTCTCGGCACCGGCGGAGATCGCCCTCATCGACTTCGGCCAGGTGGGCATGGTCAGCGACGAGCTGGCCGCCCAGATGGTCGGGATTCTCACCGCCTCGATCTACCGCGAACCGGAGGTGATCGTCAGCATCCTCGACGATCTTAACGCTCTGGGCACTCAAACCAGCACGCGAGACCTGGCCCGCGATTTGCGCGTGCTGCAGGACAAGTATTACGGCCTGCCGCTCAAGCGACTCAACCTGGTGACCGTGTTCCACGAAGCCACCGCGGTGATGCGCAAGCACGACGTGGCCATCCCGCGGGAGTTCGTCCTGGTGCTCAAGACGCTGACCACGGTCATGGGCATTGTCTTGCAGCTCGACCCCGAACTGGACTTGGTGGCGCTGTTCCGCCCCCGGCTGAAGCGGCTGATCCAGGATCGACTGTCTCCCGCCCGGCTGGCGAGATCGGGCGGCCTGGCGGCCTGGCACCTGTTCGGCCTGCTCCGTGACGCGCCGCAGCAGATTCGTTCGGCACTGCGCCAGTTGACCAGGGGACAGTGGCAGCTGAACGTGCGCCACGAACGCCTGGATCAGCTCATCAGCGAGTTGGACCGCTCCAGCAACCGCATCTCCTTCTCGGTGGTGATTGCCGCCGTCATCGTGGGCAGCTCGCTGGTGCTGGCGTCGGACACGACCATGACCTTCGTCGGCGTCCCGCTGCAGTGGTTCGGCCTGGTGGGATATTCGTTCGCCGGACTAATGGCTGTCTGGCTGGTCTGGGCCATCCTGCGGAGCGGCAGGCTGCACTGACGCCCGGCCGGTTCATCAAACGTGCCCCGACACGCCCAGCCCGGATTAGCCGCAGCGTGCCAGGCTTGGACACCACAGGCAAATCCGCTCAATAGCTCAGCACGTCGGATCCGAGGCTCTTGAAGAGCCTCGCGCGCCAGACCTCGTTGATGTGTGGCGTCCACCGGTCCATGGGGTTCAGATCGTCAGTGACGATCTGGCCCGGTGCAGGGTCGATGCTGATCGCCCCATTGGACAGGCGCTCCCACTTGATCCGGTCTTTAGGGGTGAGACCACTCGGATCGGACTCGTTGAACGGACTGTTGCTGAAGAACATCAGGATGTTGTCCAGCGATTCGTCCGACGCCCCCGGTTCCTCTGAGGGCACTACGTAGGTACGACCGTGGTCAAACACCGAAAGTGCCGTCCGCAGGACCGAGGCAGTCAGAACGGCGTGCTCTCCGGACTGATAGCCGATCAGGTTCAGGGCAAAAATCCCACCAGGCGCGAGCACCGATTCGGCTTCTTCGAAGGCCTCCTTGGAGAACAGGTGAAATGGCTGGCTGCCACCGCCGGCCACGTCGAATACCACCACGTCGTAGCGCTGGTCGGTAGTGCGGAGATACGCCCGACCATCTTCTTCAATCACGCGACAATGATCTTGGTCGAGACCGAAGTACTTGACGGCGAACTCCGAGACTGTCGGATCGATCTCCACCGCATCGACTTCGTAGCCAAGCTTGTTGAAGCTGTGGACCTGCACGCCGCCGCCCAGGCCAATCAGCAGCATTTGCCGCTCGGCGGGCGGGTGGAACTGCAGGAAGTAGGTCATAATGTGAACGTAATTGGTGGCCGACACGTTCTGCTCGACCAGCATCGCCGTCTGGGTGGTCCCCTCGATCAAGAGTTGCCGAACCGTGTACTCCCTGAGCCGCGGGTCGGGATGGTCCGGATCACTAATCACCTGGTCGACCACCTTGATCTGCCCGTAGAGGCTGTCCCGCTTGTCGATCATGGTCATCGACGGCCCCAGTGAGGCCTGGGCCGGCTCCGCCCCCACCAGCAGGGCGACCGCCAGTCCAACGACGCCCGCTCCCACCGCCGTGAGCCTGCGGGCGATGACGAACCAGACGACTGGCGGGGTGAGGACCATGGCGGTGATCACGAAGAGAGTCTTCGATACGCCGATGCCCGGAATCAGGACATAACCCGTCAGGATCGAGCCGGCCACGCTGCCAACCGTCGAGATGGCGTACAGCTTGCCGGCGGTCTTGCCCGTCTTCCGTAAGTCGGCCAGAGCCAGCTTGATCGCGAACGGCGAGACCATCCCCAGCAAGGTCAATGGCGGGGCAAAGAGGACGAACGAGGCCGCCAGCACGCCCATGCGAATCCGGAACGCCTGATAGCAGGCGTTCAAGACCGGCCCGTCGATGGCGGGCAGAAACGCGATAAACAAGCCGGCCAGCAGGATCAGGCCGTACATGAGGTCGGCCCGCGGGTAGCGGTCCGAAATCGGCCCGCCGATCCAGTAGCCTACCGCCAGCGAGGTCAGCGTGACGGAGATCAGGGCGGTCCAGATGTAGAGGCTCACGCCGAAGATCGGCCCCGCGATACGGGTGCCGAGCACCTCCAGCATGAGAATGCCGGTCCCGGTGAACAGCACGGTGAAGGCCACGAACCCGAAACTCGGGGTCTTCTGTCCACTGGTAACGGAGGCGGTCGCCTCCCGCTGGCCGCTGGGCGTATTCGGCTGGGTGCTCGCCATGGCTTTGCTTTTCACTCTCTCTGCAACGTCCGCTAACATCCCGGCCCGGCTACATTTCCGGGCCCGTGAGGCCCCACGATACACGAATCCCACGCCCAGCGAAACGCAAGATCAGGAGCTGCGGCCCGCCCAGGGGCGCTGCTGTGGGGTTATCGGCTCGCCGGTCGGGCAAGCCCGCTCCCCCGGCACCGCCCGCGGCCCGGGAGGCCCGCTGACCGCCGCTGCTGCCGTCTGACCGGCACAATGTGTCCGAATCCGAACATTCCGCCATTATTTGCTAAAGTTTTGAGGAAGCCCGTTTGATTTGGCCGGTTCGCAATCCTATACATAACTTGGAAGCTGTCGTGTCCCCTTTCAAAGGCCCGGTGCCTCGTCCCCGAGAGGCACCGGGCTTATTTTTACGTCTCGCGGTTTCCCCTTGATATTTCCGGCCTCGCGTGCCACGATCAGCGGCGGTGCGGTTGATGGGGACACGCTAGTGCCACACTTTACGAAGTCTCTGAGAACGGCGGTATTGTGCTGCGGATGCGGGTTAGCCGCCGGCACGCCCTCTTTCGCCCAGCAAACCGGGCGCACAAGCGAGCCTGACGCCTTCCTGAACCAACAGCGCAGGCTTGAGGAGGAGATCGACCAGGCCTACCGGGACACGCTGCCGGCCACGGATCGTACGGCGCTCGATTACGGGGGATGGTACAGCTTCCACCTGTTTCTGTTTGACGACGGAATCGACAGTTCCCGCACTTACCGCCGGAATGACCTGCGAATCTGGTCGCGCCTCACCCTGGATCGGGGCGCGCACCAGATCTTCGTCCGCGGACGACTGTCGTTCCTCGACTTCAACACCGGTGATTCGTACGACGGGCGGGATAACGACTGGGAGGGCATGAACCTCGAGCGAGGCTTCTACGAGTTCGACCTCCGCAATGCGCTGGCGGCGTATGCCGGCCGGACGGTCAATTACAACTTGAAGGTCAAGATAGGCAGGGACTTGACCACCTTCGGCACCGGTTACGTGTTCTCCACTCCGCTGGACCAGATCCACCTGGAGGCCGAGGCGGCTGACTTCCGCATTACCGGCCTGGTCGGCAAGACCGTAGGCAGCGCCGAAGATTTCGACACCTCACGTCCGACCACCAGGACCCGCCGGACCTTCTTCGGGACCGAGGCGCGTTACCTGGGCTTCGAGCGGCACGAACCCTTCGCCTACGTCCTGTGGCAGTCGGACCACAACCACGACCACGTACCCCACCCGCTGCAGGGATACGACTACGACTCCTTCTACGTGGGAATCGGCGCCGAGGGCGAGTTGGTCAGCAACCTGCGCTACTCGACGGAGTGGACGTTCGAAACCGGGCGTAGTTACGGCCACCGCCGTTTCGCCAAACGCGACCGGGTCCACGCCTGGGCCTTCGACGCCGAGCTGGAATACAGTTTTGACGTACCCACGCAGCCCACAGCATCCATCGAGTACATGTTTGCCAGCGGAGACGGTGACCGCCTGCTCAGCCCCACCGACACAGTCGGCGGGAATCGAAACAACTACAAGGACAGCGGCTTTGTCGGGTTCGGCTGGCGTGACACCGGCCTTTCTTTCGCACCTACGCTGTCGAACGTGCACGTGTGGCGCGGCGGTGGTTCGTTCTTTCCCTTTGAAGGCCACCAGAGGCTGGACCGCCTGGAACTGGGCACCGACGCATATCTGTTCTGGAAGCACCACCGGACGGCGGCGGTCTCCGATCCAACCGCGACCGTCCAATCGGGCTACCTCGGATGGGAGATGGACTGCTACGCCAACTGGGAGATCACCAACGACCTCTTCTGGACAACGCGTTACGGCGTCTTTTTTCCCGGCGAAGCGTTTGAGGACCGAACAACCAGAACCTTCCTGTTGGTCGGGCTG
>JANQGB010000097.1 GCA_028277545.1 Phycisphaerae bacterium
AGCGAGTTGCGCGAAGCCCGGACCGAACTCGCCCGTACCCAGCGTTCGGTCGATTCGCACGTGGCCAACGAGACACGCCAGATCAAGGGCCTGCTGGCCAACGTCCAGAAGCGGAGCTGGCAGGACCCGCTGACCAGGCTGGGCAACCGGCATTTGCTCGAGGAACGCCTGGAAGACCTGGTCGCAGCCGAGATAACGTCCGGCAGGGACCTGGCCTTGGTGATGTTCGACATTGATCACTTCAAGCAACACAACGACACTCAAGGCCACGCCGCTGGCGACGACCTGCTGCGCTTCCTCGGCGACCTGCTGCAGGGCGGCATGCGCGAGCAGGACATCGGCATCCGCTACGGCGGCGACGAGTTCGTAGTCCTGCTGCCCAACGTGGCCCCCCATGAGGCCGCAGCCCTGGCCGACAGAATCGTGCGGCTGTTCGCTCAGCATGCTTCAACGCTGGGCACCAAGCCCGCACCCACGCTAAGTGCGGGAGTGGCTTCAATGCGGCACTGCGCCGTAATCAATGGGCGCGAGCTTATGGCCCAGGCGGACGCGGCTCTCTACGAGGCCAAGCGCAGCGGCAAGAACTGTGTCAGCGTACGTGCCACGCCGGACCCCATCCCACCGGCGCCGCCCGCCATCTGCGCCCGGCAGTGATGTCGCGCAACGGCGGTAGCTGCTCGCCCACTGTTCCAACAGCGTCAGCCAAATCAGGTTAGTGGTTGCCAAGCGCTACCCGCCGTTGTACGGTGCCTCGCTGGCGAACTCCCGCCTGCCGGCACCCTGAAGTGGAGAACAGCCGTGATCTTCGGAGGCAAACAACGCGCTGTCGAGTCGCTGATCCAGCAGTACCTGGAGCAGGTACGAGCGTGCCTGGATGCGTTCGGCGCCTGCATGACGCTGAGCCTCGAGGGGGGCACCTTCGAGGAACTGACCGCCCGGGTGGACGCCACGCACCGGGCAGAGTCGAAGGCGGACGACACCAAACAGGAGCTCTGCGTGCTGCTCTACGGCAAGGCTCTGTTTCCCGAGTCGCGCGGCGACATCCTGGGCCTCCTCGAAGCAACCGACAAGATAGCCAACCAGGCGGAGAAGGTGGTCCGGCAGATGCGTCACCAGCGGTTCAGCATCCCGCCGGAACTGGCCGACGGCTTTGGCCGCCTGGTTTCCCAGGTGCAGTCCTGCAGCAAGGAGCTGATTGCGGCGGTCGCAGCGCTGTTCGAGGACTACCATAGCGCCATGCTGTTCGCCGATCGGATCGGCGAGTTGGAGAGCCGGGCGGACGACATCGAGTTCGAGTTGATAGAGAGCATCTTCGCCTCACGTCACGAAACGGCCGAGAAGATCCTGCTGCGCGACATGGTGCAGGCAATCGGTTCCATCGCCAATCGCGCCGAGAACGCCGCCGACGGGGTCCGCATCGTCGCTATCAAGAGGAAGATTTAAGGTGCTGGAGCTCGGTGGAGGCGTGTTCCTGGGCTGGTCGCTCGGCGCGAACGATGCCGCCAACGTCTTTGGCACGGCGGTCGCCGCCCGGGTAATTCGCTTCGGGACGGCCGCCGGCATCGCTGCAGTCGCTATCGTGCTGGGTGCCACGCTGGAGGGCAGCGCCGGCATCGAGA
>JANQGB010001224.1 GCA_028277545.1 Phycisphaerae bacterium
ACAGCTCGCTCAGGCCGCGCTCGCGGGCCTCGCGGTAGCGGATCGCCCGGGTGGTCATGTTCAACGGCAACCGCCAGCAGGTGGACAAGACGACCAACCAGCTCTCGATCCTCTACTTCGAGCGCTACACGTTCGACCTGGATACGAGCAAGGCCGCCCAGCCGATCCGCTACCGCGAGGCCCGCGAGCGCGGCCTGAGCGAGCTGTTCCATCCCGAGCGGGATCCGGACCTGAGCAGGATCGACTACGGCAAGTTCCGGGTCGAGGGCCACCGACGCCTGGTGTCGCCGTGGTATTGCCTAGCCTACACCATGATCGGTCTGGCGTGCCTGATCTCGGGCAGTTTCAGCCGCCGCACCCAGACCCGCCGCATCGTGCTGGCCGTGGTGCTGGTCGTCGTGGTGCAGGTGGCCATGCTCGGCCTGGACAACGTCAGCGCCAAGGAAAACGACTGGATTCCGATGATGTACGTCAATGTTCTGGTGCCCATCCTCGCCGGTTTCGGCGTCACGCTGCGGCCGCCGCGCCGGCGAGTCGCCCCGGCGCCGACCGCCTTGGCCGGAACGTAACCGGGTTCGGGAGACGCTGATCTTGCGCCTTTCAGGCACCCTCTCCCTTTACATCGGCCGCCAGTTCCTGTTGGCGTTCATTGGTCTGTTCGTCGTTTTCCTGCTGCTCATCCTGCTGCTCGACACCATCGAGCTATTGCGCCGCGCGGCGCACCGTCCCGATGTCACGTTCACCATGGCGGCCGAGATGGCGCTGCTGAAACTGCCCCACATGGGACAGCAGATCTTCCCCTTCGCCACCCTGTTCGCCGGCATGGCCGTGTTCTGGCGGCTGACCCGTCACCAGGAGCTGGTGGTCACCCGCGCCGCCGGTGTCTCGGCGTGGCAGTTCCTGGTTCCGGTGCTGGCCATCTCGCTGGTCCTCGGCATCCTCAAGATCATGGCGGTCAACCCGCTCGCCTCGGCGTTGCTGTCACGTTTCGAGCAACTGGAGGCGGTCCGTCTGAAAGGCCAGAAGAGCTTCCTCGCCTTGTCCAGCGAGGGCCTGTGGCTGCGTCAGGCCAGCCGCGCCGGCCAGTCGGTGATCCACGCCGATCACGTGCTGCAGCAGGGGATCGACGTCCAACTGACCGACGTCACGGTGTTCCTCTACGAAGGGACCGACGCCTTCACCAGCCGGATCGACGCTCGGCAGGCCAGTTTGGAGGACGGCTTCTGGCACCTGAAGGAGGCCTGGGTGCTGGTCCCCGAGCAGGCGCCCCGCTTCGAGGCCGAACACTGGCTGGAGACGGACCTCACCCTGAGCCGCATCCAGGACAGCTTTGCCCCACCCGAAACCATGTCCTTCTGGGCCCTACCGGGTTTCATCGACACCTTGGAGCTGGCCGGCTTCTCGGCCTTGCGCCACCGGCTCCATTGGCATGCGCTGCTGGCGGCGCCGATGCTCATGTGCGCCATGGTGCTGATCGCCGCCACCTTCACCCTCAGGCACACCAAGCGCGGCGGCACGGTGTTCATCATCGTCGGCGGGGTGCTCACCGGGTTCGTCCTCTACTTCTTCTCAGACGTGGTGTTCGCCCTCGGCCTGTCGGACAGCATCCC
>JANQGB010000193.1 GCA_028277545.1 Phycisphaerae bacterium
GTGGCGAGGCCCGCGAACGCCAGCGCGTCGAAGTCAAGGCCGAAGCCAGCGGGACCATCCTCGAAATACCGGTCAGCGAGGGCGACGTCGTCGATGCGCAGCAGGAGCTGGCCCGGCTCGACGACGTCGCCCTCGCTGACCGGTATTTCGAGGATGGTCCCGCTGGCTTCGGCCTTGACTTCGACGCGCTGGCGTTCGCGGGCCTCGCCACTAGCGCTGATAGGCACTTCGACGCAGCCGGACTCACCGCGGGCCAGTTCGCCTTCGTCCTCCAGCACGCTGCGACGGCTGCTGCCCCACCACCACAGCCCGCCGACAACAGCAGCGATCACGATCAGGATGATGAATTTCTTCATGGCCAGGTCCGTCGTCTTCCCGGTGGCTGGGCAGGCTCGCGGCAGTGTACTGGATCACACCTGGTTTGGTGCGCCAAGCAGTTGCTTCCTCATTGCGTTGAAGCCCCGACCGCATCTGGCCGGGGCTCTTGCGCCCGCAGGCTGGCGACCGACCGGCCCGACGCGCCGGCTGCTGAAGAGCTAGCGGGAGGCCACCGAGCTGGGCTCGTATGACATCCCGAACGAATCAGCCACGGCCTTGTTAGTGAGTTTTCCGTGCTCGCAGTTGATTCCCTCGGCCAGATAGGGATCATTGCGGCAGGCCTTCGCGTATCCCAGGTCTGCCAGGCTCAACATGTAAGGAGTTGTCGCGTTGGTCAGGCCGAAAGTCGAGGTTCGCCCCACTGCGCCAGGCATGTTGGCCACGCCGTAGTGAACGACTCCTTCCACGATGTAGGTCGGTTCGGCGTGGGTGGTGGGGTGGATGGTCTCCACGCAGCCACCCTGGTCCACACCTACGTCCACGATCACGGAACCAGATTTCATCAGCGAGAGGTAGTCTCGCGGCACCAACATCGGGCAGCGCGCCCCGGCGATCAGCACGGCGCCGATGACCAGGTCGGCGGTCTTGAGCCGCTCGCGGATGTTGGTGGCGTCGCTGAACAGGGTATGCACGTTGGCGGGCATGACGTCCTCGAGGTAGCGCAGCCGCTCGAGGTTCACGTCCAGGATGAAAACCTGGGCACCCAGCCCGGCCGCCAGCTTGGCGGCGTGCGTGCCGACCACGCCACCGCCCAGAACCATGACCTCAGCCGGCGGTACGCCGGGGATGCCGCCCAGGAGAATTCCCCGGCCCATCATGGGCTTTTCGAGGTACTTGGCTCCCTCCTGCACGCTCATGCGCCCGGCCACCTCGCTCATGGGGGTCAGGAGCGGCAGATGCCCGTTCAGGTCGGTGATCGTCTCGTAGGCGATGGCCACGGACTTGGTGGCCAGGACGCCGTCGGTGAGCTTGCGGTCCGCCGCCAGGTGGAGGTAGGTGAACATCACCTGCCCCTCGCGCATCAGCGGCCATTCCTCGGCCAGCGGCTCCTTGACCTTGACGATCATGTCCGCTTCGCCGAAGACCTGCTCGCGGGAGTCGACGATTTTGGCCCCGGCTTCACGATACTCGCCATCGTGGATGCCGGACCCTACGCCGGCCTGGGCCTCCACCAGGACCTGGTGGCCGCGACGCACCAGCTCTTCGACCCCACCTGGGACCACGCTGACGCGGTACTCGTGCGTTTTGATTTCCTTGGGTACACCGACGATCATCGAACCTACTGCTCCTTCTGGTGCCCGATAACCAACCCCGCTCGCGCACCGGACTTGCGGGCTGCAACCGTGTCCCGACTTCGGCCTACAATCTGCAGACTATATCTCCGTTGACAGGGCTACGCAATCCGCCAGGGCGAGCCCGGCCGGTGGGCGGCGCTGGAATCCTGGACCCGTTTGTGGGATGCTGTCGGCGGCTGCGAAGAGCCTGGCTTGACCGCCGCAACCGAGGAGCTACCACATGCAGCGACCTGTATACTGCGTGATCGTCCTGGCCATGGTCCTGGGGCTGGCTGCACCGCTGCACGCCCAGTGGTTCGAGTTGGAAGACCCCGACACGAACGTCGTCTGCGGGCTGATTAACGGGGAGAATGTCAGCCTGGTGCTGAGCGACACCTCGAACCGCCTCATCCTGGTCAACGGAGCCGATCGTGAGTTGATCAACACGGCAGTCTTTACGACCGACGACTTCCTGGAGGTCGATATTGACGGCGAGCGGGCCGGCTTCATCGAGTTCGCCACTGACGGCGCCAACCAGCGGCGGGTGTTCTGGGTCACGGAGATCGGCAGCCTCTATCGCTTGAACACCGACGGCGAGCCGGTGGCAACCGAGACTTTTCCCGAGGAGGTTGTCGGCAACTGCGACGCCTGCACGCTCTGGGATATCGAGGCGGACTGCGACGGCAGCACAGGTGACGGCGGCGAGGGGGAAGGCGAGGGTGAGGGCGAAGGCGAAGGCGAGGTGGTCGATCCTGCGGAAGCCGCTGGCGCCGCCCTGGTGCAGGGGTTGTGTGGCGTGGGTACGCTGGGCGCTCTGCTGGGCAGCATCGCGTCGGGCCTGGTGAGCTTCCGCGGAATTCGCCGGCGGCGGTAGCGCGTGGCCGGCGCCCGTGTGGATAGTCGGGCGGCGGCCGTGTTCGCGCTGGTGCTCCCGCCGAGAGCAGAACCGACATCTTCGGTAGAATCGTAGCCAAGTAGCCTGGCCCCTCAGCATCTCTGGTGACTCCTAGAGGCACTGCGACATAGCACGACAGGTGGCAGGCCGAAGCCGCGGAAGGCGGCCCCCCGGCAGCGGTTCGACTGCGCCCGTCACCGGGCGCTCCACCTGTTCAGCGTCGTTCCCAGTACTGGGAGCCTGTTTGGCCAGGTAGGGATTCTATACCGACCTGGTTGAGATTCGCGGCGCGGCTGTCTAGCATCTCACAGAAGCCCTATGGTCGGGTCTCATTTTCGGGCCGGGATATCGACCACTAGCAGAGTCAACTCCAGGCAGCGTGCGGGGCGGGCGCGCCGGCGGGAAGGTGGTGGCTCGCACCTCCACGTGGTGAAAGGCAACGGGGATCTTGCCCCGCAGGGGCAACCAGGAAGCAACGCTCCCGATTTGCGCCGCCGGCATTCCAGGTGTCGGCCAGACGATCCGGGCGCAGGTTGCGGAGCCGCAAGTCGTTGACCGGCGGCCGGCCACACGGCTGCCATCGAATGTCACACAACGCGAAGTACAAGGAGTGCATGGCATGCGCCCTCGTTCACCAGCTCTAACAGGCGGGAGAGGGCGACGTGCGTTTGCCCGCACGTTGCTGTTCGTGGCGTTGAGCGGTCTGGCCTCCATCCTGGCGGACGGGCCAGCAGCCAGGTCGGCGGCCGACGAGTGGCAGCCGGACCATCGCCAGCAGCGGAATCTGCCGGCGGCGCCGAATAACAGATCCGGTGGTCCACCGGTCGCCGCCGGACGCGGCGGAGTCGGCACGAGTTGTTGCCAACCGGGCCACGGCCCGGGGTGCGACGACCCGGAGATCGAATCGTGCGTGTGCAGCCAGGACCCGTTCTGCTGTGAAACGCTCTGGGACGACCTTTGTGTGGCCGAGGTCGATACGCTGGGCTGCGGCACGTGCGGCATCGGCGCTTGCTGTCTGCCGGATCAGAACTGCGCGGATGGCCAGTCATTCCCCGCCTGTTTCGAGGCAGGAGGACTATTCCAGGGCGACGGCAGCAACTGCGACGGAATCGATTGTGCCCAGCTTCCCGAGGCCTGCTGTCTGCCGGAGGGCGGCTGCTCTGACCAGTTGCCATTCCAATGCCTGAGCTTCGGCGGCCAGCCACAGGGGCCGGGCACCAACTGCTTTACGGTTGCCTGTCCGGGGGGCCTGGAGGCTTGCTGCTTCGGCGAGTCGAGTTGCGCCGATCTCGATCCCGCGGAGTGCGTCGGCGGTGGCGGACAGCCGCAGGGCCCGGGGACCGACTGTCTGACGGTGAGCTGCTCGATAACCACGGAGGCCTGCTGCTTCGACGAGTCGAGTTGTGCCGACCTGGATCCCGCCGACTGCTCCAGTAATGGCGGTGTGCCGCAAGGCCCGGGGACAGACTGTTTGACGGTGAGCTGCTCGATAGCCACGGAAGCCTGCTGCTTCGACGAGTCAAGTTGTGCCGATCTGGATCCCGCGGACTGCTCCAGCAACGGCGGTGTGCCGCAGGGCCCGGGGACGGACTGTGGCACGGTCACCTGCCCCGTTCAGCCAGAAGCTTGTTGCCTGACCGGCGGGAGCTGTCTGGACGTCGACCCGGCAGAGTGCCCGGGCACGCCACAGGGGCCGGGTACGACCTGCGACTCCGTGTCCTGCGAGGTTACGCTGGCGTGTTGCTTCAGCAGTGGTAGCTGCGCCGATCTCTTCCTCTCCGACTGCGTCGACAGCGGCGGCGTGCCGCAAGCTCCGGGCAGCAACTGCGACGAGACAGACTGCCCGCCCCCCCCGCAGGGCGCCTGCTGCCTGGAAGGTGGGGAATGTATCGATGCCACGGAATCGGATTGTCTGTCCTTCGGCGGCGAGTACGAGGGCGACGGCACCAACTGTGAAACGACCAATTGCGAGGAGGGACCCTGTGCTGAGTGCGGCCCGGGGCCCCACTGGATTGACAGTCCGCCTTGCCTGGGCGGTTTCGACGGCATGCCCTCGGGAGCCCTGGTGGGCGTTGACCTTGATCTGGACTGTCTGGCGGATACCAGCCTGATCGTGTCCGGGCCGGTGACCGTACTGCGAACCGACCCGCTGGACGACTCGGTCCAGTTCCCCAATCTGCGTCCGACTGACGGCCACTTCGACGTGATCGACACCGAGATTATATCGATGAGCATGTCTGGCGGGGGCGTTACATTGACGGCCGGGGCCGGTTTCGGCCAGATACCCCTGGCACAGAGCCTGGGGGCAATCGCCGAACAGCCTGGCAATCCTCACCTGGCTGACAGCTTCTTCAATGTTTTCTTCGAGGTGGACCTGGGCGGCGGGAACTTCGTCTACAACCAGGACGCCCTGCAGGTCACCGAGGTGATCGACTGCATTCCTCCGCGGGCCAGCTACCTGCATCCGATAGGCTGCTGGCCACTGTACACTTCTCCGGTTGTCGGCGAAGGCATCCTGGTGGCCAACCTGGTGACGGCGAATCACGACACTTTCCCGCCGCCACGCGACCCGTGGAACACCTGGCGTCAGCCCGGTGAAGAGGACCAGAACTACCAGGATTTCTCCGACGAGCCTATTCCGGAAGGCTTCTTTGATCCGGGCTCGGATCCGTTCGTGGGCCGCATCGAATTCGCGGGCGACCCGATCTCTCCGAGCACGCTGGGCGACGCGGACACCATTATCGAGCGAGGCATCGACCCGGTCGAGCCGGGCGATCCGGCAGGTACCGCGGGCACGACCGCTATCAGGATCTTCGCCCTGAGCCTGGTCTCGACCCGCCCGGTCACGGTGACTTACGGAGGCGACTCGCCAGAGATGTGGGATGTTGCGGTGGACCTGTCGGTGAGCGACCAGCCGGCCGGTACGCTGAGCGCGACCAAGACGCACGCCAACGGGGGCACCTTCGACTCAACACTGCCGGTGCTGCCCAGGCTGACTTTCACCAGGCGGTCCGACGGAACGGTGCGCATACTGGACGCCGGAGTCGAGGGGCTGTCACCACTGGTGCTGAGTGCCACCGGTACGCCGTTCGTACACGCTGTCGACCCCTCGCTGGACATCATCACGGACCCGGCCTCCGCGTTCGTGCCCGGTGTCGAGGAGGTTACGCCGGGCGACCCGACCTCCCAGGAAGCGCGGGTCATCACCGAGGAGGAACTGTTGGCCAGGCACCAGGTGTGCCCGCCACGGCGCCGGCCGCCGCCCGATTACTGGTACACCTATCACGACGAGACACCGGACCGGAATTACCAGGATGTCACCCTGCCGGGCGGCTTCTTCGGGCCGGGCTGCGAGCCCTTCACCGGCCGAATCCAGTTCAAGGGCCGCCCGTTCAACACCAACGCCACGGGTAACGCGGACACCTGCGTACAGCGCGACGAAGACCCGGTGCTCAGTACGGATCCGCCGGGCACGGCCGGAACCACCACCATCCAGATCATCGACCTGAGCATGGTGTCGGTCGACCCCATCACTGTCACCTGCAACGAGCTGCCCACCTCGTGGGACGTCCAGGCGGGCTTATCTCCAACGGCGCCGCCAATCGGCACTATGTTCGCCACCAAGACGCATGACAACGGTGGGACCTTCGACTCCGTCCTTTCGGTTCAGCCGCTGCTTACCTTCAGCCGCAGAGCGGCCGTGTTTGGCCAGGGCACCGGCGACATGGATGGTGACGGCGACGTGGGCGCCACCGACTGGGCCATCACGCTGGGCTGCCTGGGAGGGCCTCTCGCGCCGATCGCGCCGGGTTGCGAAGGGGCCGACTTCGACAACGACGGAAACCTGGACCTGAGGGACTACGCCACGGTGCAGCACCGGTTCACCGGGGACCTGGTGGTCGGCTCGGCCACCATCGAGTTCGACACGGGCCAGGAGGGCGAACCGCCGGTCACCCTGCAGGCGTCTGGCGTACCCTTCGTCCACGCGGCCGGCAGCGACCTTGACGTCTTCGTACCGCAGGGTTCGGAGTTCATCCCCAGCGTGGCGGAGACCGTGCCGGGCGACCCGACCACGCAGGAGCCGCAGATCACCGAGGAGGAAGCGTTACTGGCCAGGCATACCGTCTGCCCGCCGAGGGAGAAGCGCTGCATCTACGAGGTAACCTGTGTCGAGGGGGCCTGCGAGAACTGCCCCTTCGAGAAGGG
>JANQGB010000195.1 GCA_028277545.1 Phycisphaerae bacterium
TCGACCTCCTGGGCGATCAGGCCGTAGTGAAGCCGATCGTCGCGGCCCAGATCATCGTTCCAGCGGTAGGTCTTGCAATCAAGTCGTGCGACGAGTGCCAGTGCACCAGCAAGCGACTCAACTTCTCGTTTCAGGCGGGCGTCGGAGTTGATGCTGATCTCTCCGGGGATCGTGACGTCGCCGTTGTTCGCGACCGTCAGCTTGGCAACATAGTCGCCGCTGACGAACGACTCGATGGTCAGGTCACCGCCGTCGGCGGCGCTGATGCGCCACTTGTCGTCATCGGAGGCGCCGTCGTCGGCCCAGAGCTCGATATCCGCCGGAGTGGCGGTGCCCGCAATTGCGTCATATCCCTGGGCAGTGACGCTGGTGAAGCGATACGTGGGGGCGCCCAGTTCGGTCACGGCGTCGGCGCCGGGGTGCCAGCCGACGGTAGCGTCGTTGCCCGTAACCACAATGCTGTCACCGTGCGTTTGTGCGGCATAGCCGATCGCGATCGCCTCGGTGTGCGTGCTCTGCGCCCCGGTGCCGATCGCGATTCCTCGTGCCGCGCTGGAGAGGTTTCCGAAGCCGATCCCGATGGCGTCGTCGCCTTGCACTACACCCAAGGCGCCCATGTTCACGACCCGATGGACCTCGTTGTCCGGGCTCCAACCCAACTCTGGCGGGAGAGTGGTGATGTCGGTCGAAAACTCGGCCACGATTTCCGCGTCCGTATAGCCCGAGTGATCAGCCATATCGGCGAATGCCCCAATAACTACATTATTCGAGCCGTGGCGATGGAACCCGCCCGCGAATGTTCCCAGGTAGGTGTTGCGCTCGCCGTCATCGGCCATCCCCCCGCGGTTGTTCTGGGTGCCGGCATAGGTGCCCACAAAGGTGTTGAAACTCGTGAGGTCGGTCTGGGTGCCTGTTCCGGCACCCAGCATGGTGTTGAATTGCCCCGTGCTGCAATCGGGCCCAGCGGCCCAACCGCAGTATGTGTTCTTCATGGCGGTCCCGTTGTCCCAGCCGGCTTCGTATCCGATCGCGGTGTTCCCGAAGCCCGTCGTATTCTGGTGCAGCGACGAATCCCCGATGGCGATGTTCTGATTCCCCTCCGTGTTGCTAGTGCCGGCGTCCTCGCCCACGAAGGTGTTACGACTTCCGGTCGTGTTGTCTGTGCCGGCCTCCTCGCCGATGAATGTGTTGTCCACTCCTGTCGTGTTGTGCCTGCCCGCCTCTGATCCAACGAATGTGTTGTCGTAACTTCCCTGGTTGAACCGGCCCGCCTCGTCACCGATGAAGACATTGTCCCCGCCCGTCGTGTTCGACGCCCCCGCCAGGTTGCCCATGAACGTATTGCCGGTCTGGGTGTTGAGAACTCCCGCGTCATTGCCGACGAACGTATTGAAGTCGCCGTCGGTGATACTCGTGCCAGCGTTGGCGCCGATCAGCGTGTTGTCCAGGGCCTCTCCCGGAACCAGCGCAGCCCCGGCATTATCTCCATAGACCGTGTTGCCCTCCGCGTCGCGGTCCTTATCTTTGTCCCGACTGTCGTGGTTGCCGTCCGGACCTCCCTCGGAATCGGCCTCCGGCTCCTCGTCGGCCGCTGCTTTGCGCCGAATTCTCTCAGCCTCTTCGTCGGACATCGTCCCGGGGCCATCTCGCCGGTTCTCGACGGCCTCACACGCGCCCTCGAAGACTCGCTCCCGTGATACTCCTGACAGCCTCTCGCCCACCCTCGCCGGCGCGGCCCTACGGACCCTCATCCGATCGACTTCCTCTCGCATCTGGATCATGTGCAGCGTCATTTCTTCGATCTTGCGCAACAGGGCCGCGTTCATTTCGCCGACATCGACGCCGTTGGCCTCCACGTCGCTTGCGGAGGGGACGTCTGGCAACCGCCCATGCGCGCGGATGTACGCGTCGATCTCCTCCAGCGACATCAGGTTGTAGCCTTCCTCGAACACGAAGTCGGGCCAGGCGTTGTTCGCCACGCGGAAGGAACCCTGGACCTTCAGGCCGGTCCCGGTGCTCAGCGGCAGATAGGTTATGAACCCGTCATTGAGATCGAAGAACCCGCCGTTCTCGCTGATCTTCAACCCGCCACCGGTCGTGCCAGTCCCGTTCACTAGCACTTGGACGTAAACTTCCTCCTCGGCAGGTGCATCAGGATACGACGGTTCCGCGGTGCCGTTTTGTTGGATGTGCAGCGGGTAGTCCGGATCTGTTGCCCCGATGCACACGCCACCGGTGGCGCGGATCAGGAACTGGTTGGGCCCGGTTGACGCGAAATCGGCGCCCGTGCTGTCAGCCCAGACAAACGCACCATCGTGATTGGCCTGGGCCCGGTTGCCGGCGGCGAATGAAGCGTCCCCCGCGGCGACGTTCAGTCGACCGCCGGGGACAGTCGAGATATCACCGCTTGCGGTGTTGCTCTCGCCTCCGCCGATCGTGGCGGAGGCACCACTGGCGGAATTGGCCGCGCCGCCCGAAACCGTAGCTCCGTAGTTACTCGCAGTGTTGCCAACGCCTCCACTAACCGTGCCGAACGGAGAAGTGGCTCTGTTAGGCAGGCTGGTAGCGCCCCCGCCCGC
>JANQGB010000296.1 GCA_028277545.1 Phycisphaerae bacterium
TCCACGCCGGAGTCGCGCAGATTCAGGGCGTGAGCCCGACCCTGATTGCCGAAGCCGATGATGCCCACCGCTTGCCCGTCGAGCACGTCCAACGGTGCCACGCCACTGTCGAGAATGCGAATCGCCATAGTGGGTAAGCTCCAGTCCCCGTGGCCCGGGCCGAGGTGTTGGCAGCACTATGCCCCCTAGACACCGCGGCCTCAGTCGACCGCGGGCATTCTCGCTCCACGCCACTGAATTCTCAAACGCCGCTGTTCGATTCGAACTTCCATGGTTGGCTTTCATCGATGGGGCGGCCATAATGCGCGATTCGACCTGCGGTCGGTCGATCCGGGGATGAGACGATGGCTGAAGATATCCGACGACTGAAGGAGCGCATCGAAGCGCTGCTGGAGCAGCCTGAGGACAGCCCGCTCCAGCAGGAGCTGGCGGAGGATCGCCCGGAAGACATCGCCGAAGTGTTCGAGCTGCTCGACGACACGGAACGGTCGCGGATCATCTTCGCCCTGCCACCGCGAGCAGCGGCCGAGGTCATCGCTTTGCAGGACGAGGCCGACCTGGGCGAGGTCGTCGAGGATCTGGATGACGACAAGCTGACCGAGTTGGTGGCCGAGTTACCACCGGACGATGCGGCCGACCTCGTTGGCGAGCTGCCGGAGGAGCGGGTCGAAGAGGTCCTGGAGAACGTCCCCGACGAGCAGTCGGCCAAGATCGAGGAGCTGCTGACCTACGACGAGGAATCGGCCGGCGGCATCATGACGCCGGACTTGATCGCCCTGCCGGGAGATACGACTGTCGGAGACAGCGTGACGCATGTGCGGGCGGCTTCGCCCGCCGAGGATCTGCAGCAGCTCTACGTCATTGACGAGAAGATGCGCCTGGAGGGGACCGTCCCGCTACGGCTGCTGGTCATCTCACCCAACGAGACGCCGCTGGCGTATATTCTGGACAAGGACCCCATTACCGTTCAGGTGGACGACGATCAGGAAGAAGTCGTCCGCGTGTTCCGCAAGTACGACCTGCCGGCCGTCCCGGTGGTGGATGCCGCCGGAGTGCTGAAAGGGCGTATCACAGCCGACGACATCATGGACGTGGCAGAGGAAGAGGCGGCCGAAGACCTCTACCGCATGGCGGGAACCGACTTGGCCGAGGCGGAGACCGCTTCACCGGTCCGGGCGGCCTGGATTCGACTGAGTTGGCTGCTGCCCTGCATGCTGATCATGACCGTCACCGCCACCGTCATTGCCGTAGCCGACCAGCGGATGGCGGGCGAGGTCGTGGGGGCGATTCTGGCGTTTGTGCCCATGGTCGGGGCCATGAGCGGTAACAGCGGGATTCAGATTTCGACGGTCATCGTCCGCGGTCTGGCCACCGGTGACCTGGCGGGCACGCATGTCGGCGGGGCGTTTCAGCGTGAAGGAACGATCGCGCTGGTCATGGCCCCGGTGTGCGGGGCGTTTGCCGCCTTGATAACTGCTGCCGTGCTGCCAGCTCTACAACACTTCGGTATCGTCGACACGGGCGTGCGGACCGGCTCGGTAGCCAGCGCGGTCGGCCTGGGAATGACGGTGGCGATCCTCATCGCCGGATTGTTGGGCATCCTGCTACCCTTCCTTTTCCGCCGTCTGGGCGTCGATCCGGCCATAGCTTCCGGTCCGATCGTGACGACAGTCAACGACGTAATCAGCGTGGCCACCTACCTGCTGCTGGCGATTTGGATCGTGTAGCCACCCGTGGCGATAGGGGTGTGATCGGTGCCGTGCCCGCGGCCCCTAAGGGGTCAAGGTGCGTAGCCACGAGTGGAGCGAAGCGCAACTCGTGGTCAGGATGACTGCCGACTCTGCGATGTGCCCTGAAAGGGCACAGCGTGTAGGGTGCATCTTGATGCACCACTGCGCTAATTGGCGTTGACGCCCTCCTCCGCAACCTGACCGTCCTGACGTTGCACGGCCGGCGGGAAGAGCAGGAAC
>JANQGB010000374.1 GCA_028277545.1 Phycisphaerae bacterium
GGCGAGTTAAAGGCATCCAACCCCACGGCCCGGTTGTTGGGCAGCACGCTGTCGCGGTGCAGGCGCGCCAGGTAGCGGCGCCACTCGCGGTTGTGCCGCGCAAACGGTTCCGACACACGCCGCGAAATGGGGTACTCGGTGATCAGCTCCGACAGTGCCTCCTGCGCACGATCCGACAACAGCGCCTGGCAGAACACCCGAGCGGCGTCGGCGAAGACCGATCGCTTGTTCACCGCCGCAACCAGCACGCCTTCCGTGGTACCGCCGCCAGCGAAGGTTGGCATCGCCCAGGGGCGCAGGCGCGACGCTCCCTCATCGGCGAGAACGGGGCCGACCTCGTAGGTGAAATGCAGCGGGGCAATCGTACGTTCCAACGCTTGGGGCCAGGCCAGGTCGCCGGGTTCGAATGCGCGGTGCCTGTAGCTGTCGACGAGTTCGAGGATGTGACGAACGTCCTCGGCGCGAAGACGTGACTCGTTGGTCGTCGGGTCCACGTAGCCTCCGGCTGCGAGCTCGACGAACCCTTTGAGGGTGAGCTGGGCATCGGGACACAGGTTGATCCCCTCGAGTGGGGCCCGGTCCCGGGTCAGGGCCGCCAACACGTCGAACACATCGTCCCATGTGTCCGCCGCTTCGAGCCGCGCCTG
Source organism: Phycisphaerae bacterium (assembly GCA_028277545.1). Classification (GTDB taxonomy): domain Bacteria; phylum Planctomycetota; class Phycisphaerae; order UBA1845; family UBA1845; genus JANQGB01. Next base: position 648 of record JANQGB010000374.1, read on the forward strand.
ATCGCCATGGCTCAGCAGTGCGCTGTTGAACCCGCCTACCAGCAGCGTGAACGCGATCGGCAGAGCGATGACCTGGTCGCCTTCCGTCACGCACTCGCGGTACTTCTGAGCCAGGGGCAGGCGCGGCCAGACGTCCGGTTCGAACGGCGCCGCCAGATCGCGAAACTCGGGAATGTCGAAGAGCGTGTGCGAGCTGGCCCAGAAGATGTCGGCGTCCGGCAGCTCTCGGAAGTAGTCCGCTCCCGACTCCGGAAAGATGAGCTCAACCGTGTAGCCGCGCAACTCGTCCTCGCCGCAGGCGAAGGCGCGACGGAATATGTCGCGATGCCCCTTGGCCGAGGCGTACATCAGCACGCGCAGGGCGTAGCGCCGAGAGACGTAGGGGTTCATGGCGTGGAAACCGCTGCCGGACGCCGCGTCGGACCGGGCCGCGGCTGTTTGGTGCTGTTGCGTCGGGTCATTCGCCGCCGGGTCCGGGCTTGGCTCTGCCACGTAGACGCCGCTCCGCGGCCTCGCCTCGGCAACTCCGGAAGCCACCAGTTCACGCAGCGCTTTGCGCGCCAGGTACAAACCAGTGTCGTAGTCGCGCGCCAGAGCATCAGCCGACGGCAGACGGTCCCCCGGCTGCAGCTCCCCGGCCTCGATCCGGGCGGCCAGATCGTTGCGCATGCGCAGGACGAGCTGCGCCGATTCCTGTTTCCAGTTTGTCTTCTTCCTCTTGGCCAAGAGCAGTTCCTTACGGTCTGGTTGGATGGAGCCAGCGGGTCCGAGAAGTCGCTCTTTTCTTTCTTCTAAACTAAAATACGGCGTTTTGTAGAACATTCAAGGTATATACAGTTAATATGCTGGGCACCAGTCTATTAACACTACTTCATAGCTGCCTGTTCACCCCCAAAGAAGCAGCGCCTCCTTGACAGATTGTTCCAGTTCCAGTAGAGTGAATAGCATGAATTCCGACAGAGATAGCAGACGCAATCCGTGGCGGCCCCGCGCCTTCACGCTTGTGGAGCTCCTGGTGGTCATTGCCATCATTGCGGTCCTTGCCTCTTTGTTGTTGCCTGCGCTCGCGGGCGCAAAGAAACGCAGCAAAGCGATGCTGTGCCTCGGGAACCAGCGCCAGCTGTACGTCTCATTGCTTCTCTACGCGGACGACGCCGACGGTTGGCTGCCGTCGAGCAACCCCGAGCCGGGCGGGGGGATCACGGCGAACTGGTGCTACCGGCTTGCGGTGGACGGGTACCTGGGCTCAGGCGACTACGACGGCTACAACTGGCCGCCTCCCCAGCCCCATGGCTACACCTGCAACGGCACCCCGGCCAGCCCCCCAACGCTCTTCTGCCCCGATGATCCCGAGAAGACAACCTTCGATGCCTTCGGTGGCGGCAACTACCACCAGTCGACCTACGCGCTTCTGACAAATCCGTTCGGCTTCGGCCAGCTCGCCAAACCAGGCGATGCGATCTACGGCAACTGGTACACGAAGATGTGGCCGCGCGTGGGCGGCAAAGGAAATGGTGGCCTGGAGGTCTCAGCGGCGGACACGCCCTGGATGTGTGAGCTTCCCAACGGCCAGGGCGGGCGGTTCGCGTTCAGCATTCACTTCAGCGGGCTGCTGTGGCATCCCGGCTTCCGGAACAACGTGCTGCACGGTGACGGCCACGTGAAGGCCAGGAAACAATAGCCGCAGGAAAGCCCGCGACTCCGGCGGCCCATGTCGCTCGCTACAAACGTGGTTGACCGCCAGCTTGGCCCCCGTTTGCAGTGAAGCACGAAGCGGAGCGGAGTGCTGGTCCCCCAAGCAGAGGTAGACGGCATGAGACAGATTTGGTGGAGACGTATCGCGTGCGCAGTGGTGTTGCTTGCGGCTCACGCCCGGGGTAATGGGGTGAAAGCGATCGCGTGTTACGGCGTCCAGCCCGCGGCAAAGGCGCCGGTAATCGACGGGCGGCTTGACGACGCCTGCTGGAAGACGGCCCCCGGCGCCGAGACTTACTACGTCTACTGGAAGCCCGACCCGGGGAAGGGCAAGCTCAACACACGCCTCCGTATTGTGTACGATGC
>JANQGB010000384.1 GCA_028277545.1 Phycisphaerae bacterium
ACTGTCTGCCATCAACTCGTCGACATCCTCGAACTCGAAGAGGCTGAAGGCGTTGCCGCCGCGAAGCTGCGACATGGCGTTGAGCACTTCTTGCCCCAGGCCGAACCCGAGCGCAGCAACCGTGAGACTGACTCCGCTCTCGGCCCCCTCAGCAGCCAACTGCTCGAACTCACTGGCCGAGGTAGCGCCTACGTTGGGTTGCACGTCGGTAAACAGCATCAGGCGTACGTCGTCCGTCGTCGGGTCCGCCTCGCGCGCCAGGGCGTAAGCCTGTCGCATGCCCTCCTCCATGTTGGTAAAGCCACCCTCGCTCAGCGCTTCGATAGCCGCCTGGATCGTGGCCTGCTGATCACCGTTAGTCAGAGGGAGGGGAGTCTCAACAGTGCTGCCGAAGGTGACGATCGCGATGCGATCCTGGGGTCCAAGTTGCTCCGCGACCACCGACAGCAGTCTGCGGGCAACCTCACCGGGTGTGGGATAGGCATGCTCTGAGGATCCATAGCGCCATTGCATCGATGCGGACACATCGACAGTCGCTATCAAGGTCAGGCTGGGGCGTTCGAAGGTGTCCGGATCTACGGTCGATGACATCCCGACCTGCAGCCAGGCCGATGGTGTGTCGTCCGCGGCCGGCGCGATGCCCAGGGCTGCCCGCAGGCAGAACCGGTTCTCGCAAGGGTCACCCGTCAAACCCAAACTGTGCTCGGAGAACATGCCCGACACGACGAACGCTTCGGGAGGTGGGAGTTGACCAGCCGCGATCATCTCCCGGGCCAGCCCCATGTCCTGGACGCCCCCCTGGGTGGCACCGAACTCGCCTTCACCCTCACCCTCACCTTCGCCCTCGCCCTCACCCTCGCCTTCACCTTCGCCGCCGATGGAGGGGAGGTCGCCGCCGTCTTGTGAAGTGTTGTCGTTGGCGTTGGCGTTCTCTGAGCCGTTGTCGTCTTCGTCTGGCGCCCCAGCCCCACCGCCACCAGATGCGCAACCGGCCAGCAGAATCCCAAATGACACAACGATGGCCAGTAGCGACAGTCCGGCACCCCGAGTAGCACGTCTCATGGCGTCCTCCTTCGCGAACTATGTAAAGTGAATTCAACAGTTTGACGTATGCTACTTGCACGCCAAGAGTCCGTCAACCGTTGTGTCACTAGCCTGGATTGACCAGCGATCATTTCTCGCCCAGGTCACCGCCCTGGCGATGAACGACGGCTCAGCTATCCGCAATCGCGTGCCGGGCCCGGCCACGGGAAATCCGCCCGTCCCGGCGTGACCGGGTGGCGCCCGCCATGCGCCACCAGCCGCAAGCGCCCCTCTCCTGGTTCCTGTATTCTGCATTCTGATTTGGCCTCTCGCCGTGCCATTCGTCGGCGCGACCGCCGGCTAGCTGCCGACGAGCAAGACTTCCTGCGAGCTGCGGTTCTTGGAAAGGGCGTACTGATAGCCGTCCTGGGTGATGACCTGCACCTGTGACTTCACGTCAGACAGGGCAGTGCGCAGTTGCTGGATACTCGGGCAGCCGTCGCTGCGATAGGACACTACCAGGATCGAATGGGCGAAGCGGCGGAACAGGTTACGAAACGCGTCGAGGTTGGTCTCGGCCCGGAGCCAGGGATTGGGCACCGGCCTCAGCCGGCGGTGTTTCGAGTCGTAGTCGATACGGTCCGCCCAGCGGGCGTAGTCGGTCAGACCCTCCAGGAAATGGTAGAAGCCGTGATAGTCGACCCCCACGTTGCGGGCCGACACGTACGGCGGGTCGATGTACACCAGGTCGAAGTCGGGCGGCACCTCCAGC
>JANQGB010000391.1 GCA_028277545.1 Phycisphaerae bacterium
AGGACAAGGGCCAACTAGAACAACTGGCGCAGCGGGTCTGTCAGGCGGCCCCAGTCATTCCGGGCTACGACTCCCTCCGCGAGATTCACCGCGGCGGCCAGGGCGTGGTATACGCGGCCCTCCAGAGGTCAACGGGACGCAAGGTGGCTATCAAGGTGATGCGCGAGGGCTGGCTGGCGCGCCCGGCGGACCGTGCCCGATTCGATAGAGAGGTCCGCATTCTCGCCCGGCTCCGCCACCCCAACATCGTTGCCATCCACGACAGCGGGACCGTCGGGCAGGACCAATACTTCGTGATGGACCACATAGAGGGCGACCGGCTCGATCGCTATCTCGAGAGATTGCCGACCCCGCGAGACCGGCAGGCCGCAATCAGTATGCATTTGCGCCTGGCCGCGAAGATCTGTGAGGCGGTCCACGCGGCCCACCTCAGCGGCGTCACCCACCGTGATCTTAAGCCGGGCAATATACTCGTGGATACCGACGGTGAGCCCTACATACTCGACTTTGGCCTGGCCAAAGCCACTGAGACCGAATGGCAGTCGCGCAAGATTAGCGTCACGGGGGAGTTCTTTGGCTCGCTGCCCTGGACGAGTCCTGAACAGGCGGAAGGTGCTACCGGGACGGTCGATACCCGCGCTGACGTCTACTCACTTGGCGTGATTCTGTTTGAGATGCTGACCGGTCAGTTTCCGTACCCCGTCACCGGCAACATGCGCGACGTACTGGACAACGTCATTCGGGCAGAACCAGCGCGGCCGAGCGCGGCTCAACGCCATCTCAGCTCGGACATCGACACCATAGTCCTCAAATCGCTGGCGAAGGACCGCCAGCGGCGCTATCAGAACGCCGGCGAGTTGGCGCGTGATATTCGCCACTACCTCGCTGGCGAGCCGATCGAGGCCAAGCGCGACAGCAGTCTGTACGTTCTCAGAAAACAGCTCTATCGCCACCGGGTGGTTGCGGGTGCTGCCCTCACCGTGCTGGTGGTTCTGGCAGCCGCCCTGGTAGTCACGACCACCATGTACTTCCGTGCGGCATCGGACCGAGAGCGAGCTGACTGGCAAGCCTACCTGGCCAACATCGGCGCTGCCGAGAGCGCCTTGCGATTGAATGACGTGGTTACAGCCCGCGAGCGTCTGAAAGAACAGATCCCGGAGGAGTTTCACGGAAACTGGGAGTGGCGACTACTGTGGAATCAGTTGGATCAGAGTGTAGCGACCCTGATCGGACATGAAGATGGCGTAATTGACCTTGCTGTAGGACCTGATGGCACGTGGGTCGCCTCCGCGTCGTCGGATAGCACTGTGCGGTTGTGGGATATCGAGAGCAGGAAACAGCTCTTGCGTGCCCTGCGCGGTCATTCCGCGGGGGTTTGCAGCATCGCGATCTCCCCCGACGGTGCGATTGTTGCTTCGGGCTCCGGAGATCACACAGTCAAACTGTGGGATGCGAGCACCGGCCAGGAAATCCGAACGCTCCTCGGTCCGGAATGGCCGATCGGCTGCCTGGCGTTCAGCCCTGACGGTAGGAGGCTGGCGGCGGGATGGCAGACCTCGGCGTCGGGCCAGGGGCGTGTGACGGTCTGGGACGTAGCCACCGGACGCGTCCTGGCAGAATGGCAGGCAGACAGGTGGACGGTCGAGAGCATTGTGTTCACTCACGATGGGGCGCAGAT
>JANQGB010000401.1 GCA_028277545.1 Phycisphaerae bacterium
GAAGGCAGTTCGTTCGCGGAACTGGCGGGAATGATCTTCACGGCGCTGCGCCACGATCTGGACAGAATCTCAGCCGAGATTGTGCGATCCTACGACTACATTCTCGGCTGCTACTCGGGCCGCAAGGCGGCGGACCTGATCCTCGCCGGTGGCAGTGCCGCCTTGAAGAATCTTGATGCTTACTTGGCTGAGCGACTCGGGATTCCGGTTCACCGGCCCCGAGCCTATCTGGATCAGGGCGGTTCGCGGCTCGCTGTGGATGAGAGCGCTTGGCACGCGGCGTCCGCTCGCGATCCGTTGGACGCGAGCCTGTGCGCCATTGGGTTGTGTATTCAGCCGGAAAATCGCTCGTAGGGCGGAGTGCTGTTGTGATGATTGGCGTCAACCTCATACCACCTTCGGTGCTCGCTGCTCAGCGTCGAGCGCGACGTATTCGCGTCTGGGCTGCGCTGGTGTCGGTCGCGGCACTTATTTCGGCGCTCCCGGTGGTCTACCAGCTTCGCCAGCACGCCAGGGTCGCGTCGCTCAGAAATCAGAAGCAGGATCAGGAACGCAGACTGAAGACGGTCCGGCAGGAGTTTGAGGAAGTAACCAAGGCACTGGCCGACCTTACCAGCCGGGTCGAGCGTGCCGACGCCCTCAGAACCAAGCGCGGCTGGGCAGGCCTGCTGGGACTGATCATGGATTGCGCGCCTGACAAGGTCTGGCTGACGTCACTGTCAACGGAATCTCCAGGCGCCGCCGCCCCCGCCACCGAATCCGCTGGGCCAAGTGGCGAGGAAGCGGCGTCGCAGCCGCAGCAGGTAGTCGTCATGGCTGGTGCCCGGCGCCTGGACCTGGCCGGCTATGCCGTCGGGCACGAGGATTTGTACGACTTCATGACCCGGTTGAAGGCTTCGCAACAGTTCAGCGACGTCGAGCTGACCAAGGCCGGCACCGAGCCGGCGTTGCGCTCGCGGGCGGTTCGCTTCGAGCTGACCTGCAGTTGGTAGCGGAGGTGTTGCATGACGATACGCAGTGTGTACGTGGTGGACGCAGTAGGTGTCCTGGCAGTGGCGGCGCTGGTGTGGGCGGGCGTCGAGTACGGTCTGCTGGACGTTGACCGCTCCTCCCAGGAGATCAGGCAACTGAGCGGCAAGGTCGATGAGCTGCGCGAAGCCGCCACCCGGATGCATGCTTCGTTGGACACGCAGCAGGAGGAACTGCGGAGCCGCCAGGAAGCCTTGGGTGACGGCGACCTGTTGCCCGAGCAGACTCCGGTCGAGGACGACCTGCGTGCTGTCAGCGACCTGGCCCGGCAGAACAACCTGGAATTGATCGAATTCACGCCCATGGGGGCCGCCCAATACCCGGGTGTGCAGGAGACCAGGTACCGCATGCGTACCAAGGGGCGCTATGCCCAGCACAGCGGGTTCCTCAGGGATTTTCAACGGTGTGCATCGTGGGCTGACATCACCTTCCTGAAAATGGAATCGCCCAATGCACGGACGCCGGACGACAAATCCGGGGAAATGACGGTTAGCCTGTACTCGGCCACAGGTGAACCGGCCGCAGATTCTGGAGCGTCCGGAACGTGAACGCCAAGAAGAAGAAACTCTACGGCGGCGTCCTGTTGATTGGCCTGCTGGCCCTGACGCTGGATCGCTTTCTGCTTGCCGAACCGGCATCGGCTACTGCTGCGGTGCCCAGGAAAGCGCGGGCAGAAGGGCCGCCGGCGGACGCGGAGCAGGAACCTTCTACCGGACCAATCCTGAGCGCCGCGGCTTTTCCGGGCCTGCTGCCCGCTCCGGAAACCGGCGACGACATCCGGGACGCCTTCACTCTGAGTGGAATGGGCCGGAGACTGATGCTGGGTGAGGACGAGGCCGATTTCGGTGCGCCGGGCAGTGGGCGGCACGGCGGGCGGCGCGGAGCAAGCGCCGCAGATTTTAAAGCCCGTCACGAACTCCACGCGGTCATGACCGGAACTGCCACGCGGGTGGCCATAGTGGATGGACGCTGGCTCAGCCTCGAAGAGGCCGTGGACGGCTGCTTCCTGACCGATATTACCGGACAAACGGCGGTCTTCGAGTGTTGGGACGGAACGGCGGAATTGTCAGTCACGATGTTCGGTACACCGTCGCCTTAATCTAAAGTCGCATCGTTTGGCGGACGATACCCAGCGTAGTGGATTTGAGGATCCGAGTTAACTAACTTCAAGATGCACAGGGGGCACTGGAACATGACCTTCCAAAAGAACAAGAGTCGGGGCTTCAGTCTCGTCGAACTCGTCATCGTCATCGTGATCATCGGCGTTATCGCCGCGATTGCCGTACCGCGGATCAGCCGTGGTGCCCGGGGCGCGGCCGATTCCGCCATGAGGGGTAACCTCACCGCTATGCGCAACGCGATCGATCTGTACGCCGCGGAGCACAACGGCGTGTTTCCGACCGCGGCCGACTTCGACGCCCAATTGACCACGTTCACCAACGCGACCGGTGGCGACAACGCAACCAAGGACGCCACGCACATTTTCGGTCCGTACCTCAAGGCCATTCCACCGCTTCCGGTTGCCGGTGTGGGTACGACCGGGGGCGCCATTGGTGACACGGACGTGGCTGCAGCGGACGGTGCGGGCGTCGGCTGGCTGTACACTCAGGCAACCGGTGAGATTGAACCCAACACCGGAACCGCCGCTGACGAGTCAGGAGTCGATTACGCGGACTACTAGACCGCGCCCTGGAAGTTGCACCCCCTGGGCTTATCGGGGCTTTCAATCGGGCCGCCATGGTGAGCAGATTCTCGCCGGCGGCCCGTTGTGATTGCAGTGGGGCCGTATTGTAAGCTTCGGGTAGTATGATCGTGCCAACGGTGTGGGGTCATTGCGGACGGCGAGGAGCCGCGACGGGGACGAACCGCATCTGCCGGGCCGCGTTCAGCCTGGTGGAGCTGGTGGTCGTCGTCGTGATCATCGGAATCGTCTCAGCCATCGCCGTGCCACGGTTCAGCCAGGCCACTGACTCCGCTCGGGCCAGCTATATCGAAGGCTCGGTCGCCTCGGTTCGACGAGCGATCGAGTTGTATTTCTCCGAGCACGGCAGGTAC
>JANQGB010000403.1 GCA_028277545.1 Phycisphaerae bacterium
TCAACGCGACGGCCATATCCTCCTGCGGTGCGTAGCATCGAGCCAGGATGGGGCCGCCTACCGGACGCACATCGCGGAAGCCGCCGCGGCGTTCGGCCAGCAGCCCAAACCTCTCGACCAGCGGGACAGTTATCACAAGGCGTTTCTGCAGATAGCCAACCTGTGGGAGAATGACCTGGCCGTGCGTCGCTTCACCTTCGCCCGGCGCTTCGCGCGAATTGCGGCCGAGTTGATGGGCGTCGACGGTGTCCGGCTGTGGCACGACCAGGCTCTGTTCAAGGAGCCTGGCGGCGGCCCGACGCCCTGGCACCAGGATCAGTACTACTGGCCGCTGGACACGGCCAACACGATAACGATGTGGATGCCACTGGTGGACATCCCGGAACAGGCCGGTGCCCTGACCTTTGCCAGCGGATCGCACCGGCAAGGCGGGCTGGCGTCAATGGCTATCTCAGACGAGTCCGAAGACTTCTTCGGCAGCCTGGTCGAAGAGCGAGGTTACGAGGTGACCCGCTCCGCCATGGCCGCCGGCGATGCCACTTTTCACTCGGGCTGGACGCTGCACACCGCACCGGGCAATTCCACTGACCGGATGCGCGAGGTGATGACGGTTATTTACTTCGAGGACGGTGCCCGTATTCTGGAGCCGCAGAACCCCCACCACCCGGCCGACCTGGCCCGCTGGCTGCCCGGCCTCGCCCCCGGCCAGGAGGCCGCCAGCCCCCTCAACCCGCTCCTGTATCATAAGTGACACGCGCGTCTTCGGTCGCTCCGATAGCCGCTCTAACAGGAATCGCGAGTGCGTAATGCGGGCCCCAGACCCGCGCCAGCATGGCGATGCCTTACGCGTATGTTTGGCGTGCATCGCGGACCGTAATCGGGCTGGTTTAGGTGCCATTTGCAGCGCTCGGCGCGCCTGCCTTCACGCTTGATACCCGGTCGCGCCACTTGCTAGGATGGTATTCGGCGCCTTGCGCTGCGGCGCGCCAAGGTGCCCCGCCGTCCAAGGCCCGGAACCACGCCTCGCCGCCGCGGAGATGGAACCATGCAACACGCCGCCCACCCACCCGCCAATTCGCAGCGCCCGCAGCACCATACTCGTCACGGTGGATCGCATCGTGGCTTCCTGAAGCGCTGGTTTCTGGCCAACTCACTGATTAGCGGGGTGCTGGCCTTGTGCTGGCTGCTGCTGCGCAGCGGGAGCAAGCCCAGCCGTCTGGCTTATCCTTGCCAGCAGGCCGCGTTCTCTGCTGCTACGCTGGCCTTCGGCGTACCGCTGGTGGCCGCCCTGATCGCCGCCCGGCAGCGCGTGGTCGGCGCGGTGCGCACCCCGGCTGGCGTGGTGCTGGCCGCGGTGGGCGTGTTGGCCACACTGGGTACCTGGGGCTACCTGTCCCGCGCTAACGAGTACCAGGGGCCGCGGCTCCAGCCCTCGGGCGACTACCGCGCGCAGCTCTACCACGTCAGCGATTGCCCGCCGTTCCCGGTCGGCGACCGCTTCGTCGGCCTGGACAATCTGCTCACGCTCATGGGACGTGAAGGCCTGAAGATCTACAAGTCCGCTGACGAGTCGTTGCTGTCCGGGCCCGACGGCATTGTGGCGGCGGATGACGTGGTGATTATCAAGATCAACTACCAGTGGCCGGAGCGCGGGGGCAGCAACGTGGACGTGCTGCGCGGCCTGATCCGCCGCATCGTGGATCACCCTGATATTTTCAGCGGCGAGATAGTCGTCTGTGAAAACGCGCAGTTCCAGTCCATCGACAACTTCGACCGGGCACACAACAACGCCCAGATACACTCACTCTCCCCGCACGACGTGGTTGTGGCTTTCGAGGACCAGGGACATCAGATATCCCACTACGACTGGACGTCCGTACGCTTTACATCGGTGGCCGAGTACGACGACGGAGACCTGACCGACGGCTATATCGTCTACCCCTACGACTCGCAGTTCTATGGCCGCCTGTCATACCCCAAGTTCCAGACCAGCTACGGCACCTACATCAGCACCAAGGACGGCATCTGGGATCCGGACAGCGGCGCGTACGACCGGGAAAGCCTGAAGTTCATCAATCTTCCGGTGCTCAAATCTCACCACGCCACCTACGGCGTAACGGCTTGTGTGAAGAACTACATGGGAGTGGTTACTCGCGAGCTCAGCACCAACTCACACGGCGCCATCGAATACGGCATTCTCGGGGCGCTCCTCGCCGAGATGCAGCCGGCCGACCTCAACATCCTGGATTGTATCTGGGTCCATGCCAATCCGTACGACGGTCCGTGGACCGAGTACGAAGAAGCCACGCGCAGAGACGAACTGGTGGCCAGCACGGACCCGGTTGCGGCCGACATCTGGGCTACCAGCAACATCCTCATACCCGCCTTTCTCGATAACGGCTATACACCACCCTGGCCCACGCCCAGCGCCGATCCGGATGATCCCGACAGCGCCTTCCGCGTATACCTGGACAACTCGATGAGTCACCTGCTGGCCGCCGGTTACGAGGTGACCAACGACCAGGACCAGATCGATGCCGTCACCTGGGACGGCACCGGCGACCACGACAGGGACTCCGACGTAGATCTTACCGACTACAACATCTTCAACGGCTGCATGAGCGGGCCGTCGCAGGCGACAGGGTTCACGCCGCCGCCGATGCCCTGTCAAGACGCTTTCGACTTCGACGCCGACAGCGACGTGGACCTGGTGGACTTCGCCGCGATGGGAGGCGTGTTTACCGGCCCGCAGTAGGCGCTCTGCGATGGCAACGGCTCGGCGATGGCGTCATACAGACCGCCACCGCACTCACACAGCGTCCTGTGACACACCTGCGCTCCAGCCCTGCGGACGCGGCTATTCACGGGCCGCTGGGCCGCACTCCTCGTGTATCCGGTCGGCATAGTCCGGTAACGTAGCGCCCCGCGGCAAGAGGAGGTTCTCTGCCCGCTCCAGCAGGTCAACTGCCACCCCGCACTCCCCCACCTTCGCGAACACGATCCCGAGTTGTACCAGCGAGCCGGCATCGCCAGGGGCAACGTCAAGGAGAATGCGGTCAGCTTCGGCGAGAATGTCCGAACGTTGGACAGCGTCAGGATCGGGATTCTCGAGGCGCAGTTGCAGCAGCGCGACTTCCATGGACAGCCGGTCGACACCGGTAGTCAGAGCCTGTTCGTACACCCTGCACGCTCGCCGGTGAAGTTCGTGAGACGCTGCGACGTCTCCTCGCGACTCGCTGACCGACCGCAGGTGCTGCAGCGCGTTTACGTGCCGCGAAGCGATGTCGTAGTCCACCGGCGCTAATTCGGCGTAGGCCTCGGCGCCGTCGATGACTTCGTGCGCGGCGTTGACTGACAGCGTCTGATCGCCCGTCCTGGACGCGGCGTCCATGAGCCTGAAGGACGCCACTATCTGCGCGTATCGATTGCGCGGCACGTCCGGGCTCAGTGACAACAGTCTCTCCACGAACTCGCGCGTACCCAGAATCCCGTCGACGCGCTCCTGGGCTGTCAGGCCGATCGTCCTGCCGTAATGACTGCTGACAGTGAAGATGTGGTCCCACAGGATATAGGGATCATTCGGCGCAGCGGCCACCGCCCTGGTGCTGATCTCCAGACTCCGCTCCGCATGGTGGACATGGGCGGCGGCATCGCCCATGGTTCCGGCGATCCGTAGCAGGCGCTTGTGGGCGGCGCACAACCCGTGCAACCGAATGGCATTGTCCGGATCGGAGCTGACGAGGCCTTCCATGATATCGAGCTGTTTGAGAGCATACTCCTTCGCCGCGAGCGGACCGACCGAGGCGTGGACCAGCGCGCTGAGGCGATCGTAGCTCCAGGCCAGGTTGTCCTGAAAGTGCGCGTCCTCAGGATGCTCGGCGGCGAGTTGCTCATCGATCGCCAGTGCCTGCCGGTAGAACTGCTCGCAGGTCAGCGGGTCGCCACGGTGCTTGGCTACGTCCCCGAGGAGGACATAGTGAATCGAGAGTTCGGCCTGTGCCTCGGGGGATTCCCGCCTGGCCGCCGGCGACCGCAAGCGAAGCTCGAGCGCTTGCTGCAAGTGCGTAGCGGCGGTGTCATAGCGGGCCAGGGCGATGGCTATGTCGCCCAACTGGTAGTGGGTGCGCATCAGGTCTTCGAGTAGAAGCGGGTCATCACCATGCCGTTCGAGCAGCGGCAGCACCCGCTCGAACGCCCCTTCGAGAATGTCGTGCCGAACGCGGGAATGCCCCGGCGCCTGG
>JANQGB010000405.1 GCA_028277545.1 Phycisphaerae bacterium
GGCATCCTGGGCGAGGGCTGGCCCGTGCTGAGTGGCAGATGCCGTTATAGCCACAACGGCAACCGCCAGCGGGCGGGTGAGCGACACGAATCTGTTCATCAATCAGCTCCCAACGCGGACCATCCCTGGCGACGCGCCCGTCAGTTCTGAATAATCAGGAGGATGCCCGAGAGAGTTTGCGATCGTGTGTACCACACCCGCCTGGGCCCGCAGCGCGTGCAGGCCGGATCGCTGCTTCTTCCCTCCTGCCGGTCGCCGTTCGCGGGCGACGGCTCCCCCAATGGACTCCCCAGATCAAGCCGACCCTCCGCTGGGGGGCGATAACTCGCCCGCACGCGGACTCGGCTTACCGATTATAGACGATCGGGAGGCGTGTTTCGACCGGTGCGAGCGCACTGCGGTGTCCGATAACTTCCTTAGCATCACGCAGCGACAGCCGGGTCTGGCTGCGGCGGACTCGTGTGTATCTGTTGCTGCCGCCGGGGTTTGTGGCTTGCGGCCCGGTAGGCGGCGCTCAAGCCGGTGTAGCGTCTCAGACCTGCCGGCGATCTTGATCGACGCGTACAGGCTGCGTCATCGACGTTCGGGCGTCCGCGCGAACTGAAGTTCGCGGCTCGTTACGATCCAGTAGTCTTGACGCACTACGCCAGCGGGCACGAGCCGCGGCGGCGGATCGCCGGCCGCGTGGTGTTAAGCATCAGCCGCGGCAGCGCGCCGGCGGCAGCATTGTGCGAAACCCAGGGCCAGCAGGCCGAACACTGCCAGGGCGAGGATGCTCGGTAAGGCCTGGGCCAGCGCGGGCGGCGCGCCGAGCTGCGTGGCCAGATCGGTTGACCACTGGCTGCCTACTCCTTCGGGCTCCTCCTTGGTGTAGAAGGCGACGGCCGCAATGCCTACCCCCATCAATCCTTCACCGCCCACCAGTCCCGAGCCGAAGAGTACGCCCCGCTCGCGCCTGGAAGCCGCTTCGGCCTCGGAGGAGGCCCGCCGCTGCATCAGCAGACGCAGCAGGCCGCCGAGGAAGACCGGCACCATGGTGGTGACCGGAAGGTAGACGCCGACGGCGAAAGGCAGGCTGGGCAGGCGGCACAGCTCAGCCAGAATGGCGATGCCGGCGCCAATGGCTACCAGCGTCCAAGGCAGCGACTGCTGCAGGACGCCGTCAATGACCAGTCGCATCAGCGTGGCTTGTGGTGCGGGCAGGTCGTCGGTGCCGAACTTCGGGCTGAGCCATTGAACGGTCCAGCACACGAAGGCGGCCGCGGTCAGCACACCGATCAGTTCTCCGACCTGCTGCCGGCGTGGCGTCGCCCCCAACAGGAACCCGGTCTTGAGGTCCTGCGAGGTGTCGCCGGAGATCGATGCGGCGATGGCCACCACGCACCCGACGCACAGGGCGCCCACCTTGCCAACATCGTCGGTCCACCCCATGACCAGGAACACGGAGGCAGTCCCTATGAGTGTGGCAATGGTCATGCCGCTGGTCGGGTTCGAGGTGACCCCGACCAGGCCCACAATGCGCGACGCCACCGTGACGAAGAAGAATGCAAAGATCACTACCAGGATGGCCGCCACCGCCCGCAGGACGGTGCTCTCGATAACGCCGAACACCTGCGGTACGACCGCCATCACCAGGGCGATGGTCAGGGCACCGAGGGCAACGATCTTCAGTGACAGGTCCCGCCTGGTTCGCGGCACGATTTCGATCACGTTGTCGAATCGGTTCTTAAGCTGTTGCGCGCCGATGCGGAAACTCTCCACCATGGTGGGCACGCTGCGCAATAGCGTAATGAAGCCGGCCATGGCCACGGCGCCGGCTCCGATGTAGCGCACGTAGCGTTCCCAGAGTTGGTCCGGCTTCATCTGGGCGATAAGCAGTTCTGTCTCCGGATACAGCACTTCGGTTCGTCCGGCGCCCCAGGCGGCGATGATGGGTATGATCACCAGCCAGCTCAACAGCCCGCCGGCCACCATGATGGCGGCGATCCGCGGGCCCAGGATGTAGCCCACGCCGAACAGGGCCGAGGACATCTTCAGCCCCAGACGAGCCTTGGGAATCAGCGGCACGGCGAAGGTGACGGTGGATGTGAAGGCGTGTGCCAGCCCGAAGACGCACTTGAACAGGGCGCCGACCGCCAAGCCGAGAAACACGTTGCGGGCGTGCCCGCCGCCGACCTCGGTGGCCACCAACACCTCTGCACAGGCGGTCCCTTCAGGGTAGGGAAGCTTGCCGTGCTCGCGTTCGATCAGGAAGCGCCGCAGCGGAACCATAAACAGCACGCCCAACAGGCCGCCACACATGGCCAGCAGAGTCATCTGCAGCAGGCTGGGCGGCATGCCCCAAAGAAACAGGGCCGGGAGCGTGAAGATCACGCCGCTGGCAACGGAACTCGAAGCACTGCCCACCGTCTGCGAGAGGTTGGCTTCGAGCAGGGTGCCGCGGACTCCGAACAGACGGAAGGCGCGGAAGGCGGCCACGGTCATGACGGCCACCGGAATCGACGTGGAGATGGTCAGTCCGGCCTGCAGGCCGAGGTAGGCGTTGGCGGCGCCAAACAGAATGCCGAACAGAATGCCCGGCACCACCGCCTTGATGGTGAACTCTGCCAGGGACTCCTCGGCGGGCACATACGGCTCGTAGGATTGTCCGTCGGGCACCGGATCGTAGGCTTGCTGGCTGAGTCCCTGTTTAGCGGCCACGACTCCTCCACTCGCTGTGACACCCGTCTCGTGGAACTACGCCGGTGCACGTATAGGCGGGGGCGCGTGGGTCCGTCAATCCCTCTTCTCTGTACGACATGCGTCCAACGCCTGGCAGGAGGTGCTTGCCCGACCCACCGATGCGCTTAACATGCCGACTGGCAGGTGAGGATGGCATGGCCCAACGGCGCAACGCATACCTACGGCAGTATCCCGAGCTGGGTTCCTTCCCCAGTCGTGAAGCGGCCCGGGCCGCTTGGCGCCGGGCCATGCGGAGCGTCTACCGGAGCGGCTGGTTCTGGCTGGGCATCCTGGCAATGAGCGGCGTGCTGAGCGTGCTGGCGGTAGTGGTCTACCGTGCCGTGCCGCAGGCGCGTACGTTCGGCCCGGCAGTGGTCGGCGGAATTGTCGGGGCGGCTACCGTGGTGGGCGGTTTTCGCGGCTTCCATCGGCGCATTCACCGCACCCTGCGACAGGAGCTGATCTCCATGGGCATCCCCATCTGCCTGCACTGCGGTTACGACCTCCGAGGGCAGGCCGAAGCGCGATGCTCGGAGTGCGGCGCTTGTTTTGACGCCACATTGCTGGAGAGTCACGCTGCGGCTGACGATGCGGACGGATAGCGCGTTCTCGGACCTTGAGCGGCCGGCGGCGGTTGCCCAGACCCTCAAATGGCCGGAGAATGCTTTCCGATGAGTGGCAGTGCCGCCTGGCGGCCGGCGACGAGACGCTAAGGAGATTTCGGATGACGCGGTGGTTTGGATTCGGCGGAAGCATGTTGGCGGCAGTGGCGGTCCTGGCCTTGTTCACCGGCGCTTGTGCGACCGGCGGTGGGGGCGGTGGCGGCACCGGCGACGAGGTCGTAGACGGTGACAACGGTAACACCGCCGACAACGCCAACGGCGGCGGCGAGGGCAACACCAACGATGGCGGCAGTGGCGGAGCAGGCAACGACAACGCCGCCGGCGGCGACACCAACGAGAACCAGGGCGATGGCGGTGAGGGCGAAGGAGAAGGGGAAGGGGAAGGCGAAGGCGAGGGAGAAGGC
>JANQGB010000428.1 GCA_028277545.1 Phycisphaerae bacterium
GAATCTTCTCGCGCCGGGAGGGAGTGAGGTCGACCCCTTTATCGAACGGTGGGGTGGCCGACAGGCGGCCCCGAGAGCACGGAGCGAACCATGACTCACCAGCACCGCCAGCCCAACGAGCTTGAGAGCCTGATCGCCGAAGTGCGTCAGCTCGACGAGGCGGGTGTGTTCAACCGCACGCCGGTCAGCCCGGCGTCGCTGTTGGCCGAAGTTGGTGGGCCGACGCAACCACGTTGGCACCATAGGCTCTACGTTGGCCTGCAGGTCGCGGCATGCGTGGGCCTGGTTGCAGGAGCAGCCACGTTGTGGCGGGCGAGCAACTCGGCAACCAACTCGGTAAGCGTGGGTGGTTCCGGCTACGACGTGGCCAGCGTGGTTGGCGACCAGCCGACCGGCACCATGGAGTTGCTCACTTACTGTCTCGCCGGCCCTGGCGCATCCGGAGCCGGTTCAGACTGCAGCACCGTTGACCTTGACTTGGACGGGGATGTGGACTTGGCAGACTTCGGCCTGTTTCAGACGACCTTCGCTGGAGGTCGTTGACGCTCAGGCCTGGCAATAAACGTTACTGCGCGCTTTGGCAAAAGGTGGATCCCGCTCGAAGGTGGTGTCCACCTTCGCCCTTTTTACAGCCCCTCGCCTCGTGGTGCAGGTCCCATAATGACCTCGTGGAGGCTGTCCCGTACACGAGTCACGTGCGGTTACAGCCGTTTCGCAAGTCATCATCCCGCGGGCGGCATGGCGCCCGGTAGTGCCACGGTAGGCGCTGCGTAGAACAGGCCGCCCGGCATAACGGCCATAGCGTCCTCTAAATCAAGGTTTCTGTTGACAGGACGCAGTCCTGCAGCGTACGATAAAGTGTCATGGATGGGTGTTCGTCGTTAGCCGACCCGAAAGTGGGCGGGCGGCGCGGCGGACCGAAGTCACCGAGCGGCACGCGATGTTCGGGCCGCGCGATGTGCCCGCTGGCGACGGCTGGCGGGGGGACAAGCTCAGGGGGTCCGTGGTGCTTTCCACACCGCCCTTTGAGATTATTCCCCTTTGCGAAAGGAGGTGATCCGTGGAGAGCGACATAGGTGGGCTGCCGTAGAGCAGCTAACGTAGCTGCTTCTAGGCAGCAACACGGCATAGGGCCCGCCCCGGTTCGCTCCGGGGCGGGCCTGTTTTTTGGCCCTGCCCGCCGCTCGAATCACGACGCCAGCCTTGGGCGTCACGGAAGCGGGTCCGGTCGGACACACGGCGCACTGGCCCGTGGCATCTCGTTCCACTATGCTTCCGGTACTGAGAGTGCATCTCCGGCGCGGAGTCCCGCCCTCAGTCCCCCTGTCGAAAAGGGCATCAATGTGAGGATCGTGCTGATCAACCCGGTGAGCCGGCGCACCGAGGGCTACCACACCATCGGCAGCCGGATTCCGCAGTTGGGTCTGCAGGTACTCGCGGAGCTGGTTCCCGACGGGCACGAAGTCGAGATCATCGACGAGATCTTCGGTTATGACGCCACCGACGCCTACATTCAGGCCGGCCGATACGACCTGGTGGGCCTGACAGCCTATACCAGCGGCGCCACGCGAGCGTACGAGATCGGGGCCATGTGCCGGCGGCAGGGGATTCCCATAGTGATGGGCGGCCCGCACGCCTCGGCGGTACCCGACGAGGTAAGCCAGCATGCCGACGCGGTGGCCATCGGCGAATGTGACGACATCTGGCCGACAATCGTTCGCGATGCCGCCGCCGGCCAGCTCCAGGAACGCTACCAGGGCAAGCTGGCGCAGTTGACCTACGGCGTGGGCCGGGCCAACCAGACACTCCAGCCGGTCAACGGCACCTACGATGTCTCCAGTATTCAGACCTCGCGCGGATGCCCGGTGGGCTGCGAGTATTGCAGTGTCACTCGTTTTAACGGCGCTCCCATTCGCCGCAGGGACATCGACGACATTATCGAGGAGTGGAACAGTACGCCGAAGCGCTTCCTGTTCGTGGTGGACGACAACTTCTTCGGCGTAGGCGAGAAGCACGCCGTGTGGGCCAAGGAGTTACTGCGCGAGATCATCAAGCGCGGCAAGAAGCGCCTCTGGTTCAGCCAGACCACTGTCAACATGGGCGACGACCGGGAGGGATTGCGACTGGCTTACAAGGCCGGTTGCCGGGGAATGCTGATCGGCTTCGAGACGCTCAACGCAGAATCCCTCAAGGACTACCACAAGGGCATCAACCACAAGAACCTGGACCGCTACCGGGAGTTGGTGCGTGGTTTCCAGCGGGCCGGCATAAGCGTGTTCGGCGCCTTCATCATCGGGGCGGACCAGGACACGATGGACACCGTGTCAACCACCGCCCTGGAGTCGGTCCGGCTGGGCATCGATACCATACAGATCACCAATCTCACTCCGCTGCCCGGGACAGCCATGTACGACCGCTACATGGCCGAGGGGCGCATCTTCGCCACCAACTATCCCGAAGACTGGGAGCGTTACACTTTCGTCGAGACGGTTTATAAGCCCCAGAACCTGTCGGCCCACCAGCTCGACGAGGCCATCTACGAACTGCGGCACATCGCCGCCAACGTGCCCTGGGTCTGGAAGCGCACCCTGCGCACCCTGATTCGCACGCGAAGCCTCACCTCGGCCCTGTTCATCCACGGCATGAACAAGGGCTGGAAGCGCCTGGCCAAGACCCAGGCCCCGCGAGACGAGGCCCGTTTCCGGCTGATCCCCAAGGAGAGCCACCGCACGTCACGAATTCGCCAGGCGTTCTCCATGGCGAAGTAGGGTCTGCTTTGCTGACCATCAACGGGTGAGAATGCTCCACGTACATCTGGACCGAACAGCGGACCCTACCTTGTATGACCACTCCTTTCGTGCCGCAGTGCGTCACCCAGAAACTCGAGCACCCTGGGCCAGGAGTCGGCCGTGGCCGCGGCGTTGCCGGCCACGGTGCCGCCGAAGGCCCAGCGGCCGACGAAACGCGTGTTGGTTGCGGGCGGCAGGTAGGCCTTGCGGATGATGTGGCCGGCCTCGGGGTAGCTGAGGTGTTGATAGCGGTGCGGGTGACCGTGGAGTCTAAGGCGATCAATCACCTGCTCCGCCATCAGCGTACTGGGCCAGGTCTGGTCCTTCTGGCCGGAAATCAGCAGCACCGGGCCGCTGATCTTCTCGACCTCGATAGCCGAACGCCGAACGGCCTCGTCGTCCTCCAGTCCAATGCGGTACATCCCGTACAGGCGCACCGGCCGGCCGGTCCTGAACTGGTTATAGAACGCTGGAGTGCCGCGAGTGGGCACGTACGGCAGAGGCTTGCCCTGCCAGGTCCAGGACGAGGTGTTCGGCGGCGGCCCTTCGGAAAGCCCCTCCCAAACCACGCTGCTGGGCACGTAGGCCACGACCGCCCGTACCTGCGGGAACGTCGCTCCCAGCAGCAGGGCCAGCTCGCCGCCCTTGGACGAGCCCATCACGCCCAGTCGCGAGCCGGCGACAGAGGGGTGCCGCCCAAGCCAGTCGATCCCCCGCTCGAGAGACTCGAGCGGAATCTCGATGAGCTTGTCGGGCAGGCCCTCCGCCTTGCAGTAGGCCAGGGTCAGCGCCGCGTATCCGTGAGAGGCCAGCAGGGCCGCGTCGGCACTGTTAAACCCACCTTCAGATCCGGCGAGAACCAGCAGCGCGGGGTGCGGCCCGGCGCCTGG
>JANQGB010000436.1 GCA_028277545.1 Phycisphaerae bacterium
AGATCAGGACTACGCCTGGCGCTAGCGCCACCGCCGTTTCACCCTCCCAGACGGCCCGAAAATCGCTTCGATTCTTCCCAAACTGCGCAACCTGGGCTAGCAACGCTCGGGATCGTCTGCCAACCGGGTCGCCCAGTGGACGATGGTGACTCGGCAGTGCCGGGGCCGAGGACCGCAGGGCAATGCTCAGTGATTGAGAGAGTAGATTTAGCGGCAAGGAGAATCACGGCATTTCTAAGCAGCAGCGACGACACACAGACTGCCCCGAATGCGATGGGTCGGCGCAGACGTCCGCAGATTTGCCGGAGCACCAGTCCAATGCCACACGATTGCGCTAAGGCCCTATTGCAGGACAAGTCGAGTGAGGTCAGTCCGGCTTCCAGCGAGCGGCGTACTTAACTCAGCGCGCGAGCCGCGTCGGTGAATGGTGACATGCCAGTGAACAAGCGGATTGTCATCGGTCGGATGCGGAGGCGTGGTCTTGAGTTTAGTGAGCATGGGAAGAAAGTCAGCCGCGGGGATGGCGACTGGAGAGAGTTCGGCACCACAGGCAAAGAGGACGTAGCTTTGCTCTGCGTCTTGAAGGAAGGGTTTGTGGCCTGGCTTCACACCGTACCAAAAGCGTGGAACGTCAGTCTCTTCGCCATAGGGGCGTGACGAAAGACATATTACGTTATGGCGCCCATCGGCACTACTCCAGAAGACCCTGCCTTTCTTCTTGAGGGTAGTGCCTAGGTGGGCTTCGAGCTTTCGCAGAGCGAGGGCGCGTGCCCGATCGTGATCGAACGGAGCAGGGGCCTCTCCTGTAGAGGGCGCGTCACTGTCTCCAGCATCCTGGTTGGGAGCCTCGTCGTACGCCGCTCGAATGTCCGCAGTGGTGGCAAAGAGTAGGTCGATGATTCCATCAACGCGAGTGTATTCCACAGGCCGAAGCAACATGTTGATACTGGAACTCGTAGTCCAGTCAGACATCTGCTCCTTGATCACCATCAATCTCAGCAGGGAGTCTATGTTTATGACGCGGATATCCCAGGCATGTCGCGACCCTCGAATTTGCGCCTCAAGATCCCCGGTGTCCTCGCGCCCCACTGCGATCAGGATAGAGGAAGTTGGCTCATGAATACGCTGAACGGCGACGAGTTCGCGGCGGTAGTTCGCGACCGTGTCAAAGTTGATACGGTATGCGTCGGTCGTCTTGACCTCAATGAGCAAGGCGTGGCCATCGGAAGATCTCCAGATGCCATCGAAACCGACTTGATTGCGGACACCTCGGTAGCGCCCTGGTTCTACCGTAAACCCGAGTCGAGTGCCGACTTCGTTGACTGTGTCTTGTAGGGCGAAGGGCGCGTCATCGAATTTCTGTGTCAAGCACTCCTCGGCGTAAGAGCGGAGTCGCTCGCTTGGCAATAGCTCAAGAAGTTCTCGGAATTCCGCCGATGCGTCAGTCGCATCGCGCAAACGTCCGTCACCGGCCAGGCCGAGTACCTGGGCGCAGGACTTCTCAGAAAAGAAAGCCGTGTTGTCTCGCCAGAGCGTAACGAGTGACGAAGGCATTCGCGTTGAACTCCACATCGAACACGACGGTCTCCGGCATCAACGCGGCGTAGTGGCGTTGTCAGAGTCCCGGAGAATTGCCAATTAACCGACTAATGTTGTACAGGGAAACACTGGATTGCGCCAAGTGTTTGCCTAGCACATGTTGAGGTCCTCGCCAATCAAAGGGCCGCCGGGCACAAACCTGAGTCCTCGCGACGTGGCCGGACAATCTGATCGCTCCAGCTCTCTCCGCACTCTCCATGTCGATGCCCGGATCGCGTCTTCGGGAACGAAGGGAAGCGACGTCGCCCCACATCCACCAGAGTCGATCCAGCCCAGCCGGGTGGAAGGTCCGCCGTGCAGATGTGGGGTGGCTGACCTACGTTGTCCCCGAGCGGTCCTGCTGATCCGCCCAGCGCTTGGCCGAGAATGATCGGGTTACGAGCAATCCAAGCGCCAGGCCCAGGGCGAGCAGAGCGGCCCCCTGCCATCTGTTGGGTATCCAAACCGACGTCTTGAAGGCATCACCGATGACCAGTTTGGCGATGCCGAACAGGAAGCAGTAGACCGCTCCACAGGCCAGCAGCCAGCGCCGCAGGTTGCCCCATGACAGCGGCGTGTTGCTGCGGAACCCGGGATCCGTCTTGCGAATCTCCGCTTCCACCCTGCGCCAGCCGGGCCCTCCCGGCTGGACCTTGCGAACGAAGGCGGCTAGCCGCTCTTTGTCCACGGGCCTGGTCATGAAGGTCACCACCATGGCCACCCCCACCGAGTAGGGCACGAGTATCAGCAGGTTCAGCGGATACTCCGGCATGAGACCTCCCAGCAGGTCCGGCCAGAGCTTGACTACCAGGACCGCGCCCAGCAGCGAGACCAGACAACTGATTTCCGACCAGGCATTGATCCGCCACCAGAACCAGCGCAGCAGGTAGATGAAACCGATCCCGGCGTTGAGCGTTCCGATGAGGAACCAGGCGTCGGAGATGGTGTTGTAGAACAGGCTCACTATCAGGCCGATCAGAGCCATCACCACGGTCGCCAACTGCGAGACGCGTACGTAGTGCCGTTCCGAGGCATCTCTTCTGATGAATGGCCGGTAGAAGTCATTGAGTAGATACGAGGCGCCCAAGTTGAGCTGCGTCGAGATGGTGGACATGAAGGCAGCAAGGAAGGAGGCCAGCACCAGTCCCAGCAGCCCGGCGGGCAACACCGCCAGCATCACCTTGATGTATCCGTTCTCCGCTATGGGGTCGCCGGGATACTCCCCGGTGATGATGTCCTGGGTGTAGGGGAACATCACCGCGGCCGCAAACCCCACGATCAACCAGGGCCACATCCGCAGGCAGTAATGGGCAACCGCGTACCACAGGTAGCCGAGTGCGGCGTGCCGTTCATCCCTGGCCGACAGCATCCTTTGAGCGAAGTAGGATCCGCCGTCGGTCAGCCCCGACACGTACCAGGCGAAGAACGCAAACACGAGGAACTTCTTCCAGGGCATGAGTGCCAGGTCTCCGGCCTCGGAGACGGGAATCACCGAGACCATTCCCCGGGCTCGCTCAGGGCTGTAGATCTCGGCCATCCGGGCCAGCAGAGTATCCATGCCGCCCAACTGCCGAACGGCCAGCCAGGCCAGGGCAAGGCAACCGATCATGGCAATCCAGAACTGGATGAAGTCAGTAGCCAGAACGCCCCAGAGCCCGGAGATCACCGTGTAGAGCAAGACGATCACGAACAGCAGCAGGATGATCTTGAACTTGTTCACCGCGGCTACTGTCTGGTTCACGCTGTGGACCAGCGCCAGGGCCGCCGGTGGCTCGACGCCGCTGCCAGATTCTGTCTGCGTGAGTCGATTCCACGTGGAGGCCATCTCCTCCTCGCGCTGGCCGAGCCCCAGCCTGTCCAGCAAGGGCCCACTTCGCAGCCCGGCTGCATACTCACGCAGCCGGGCGAGCTCCTCCTGCTCTTCCGGCGAATCCTTCGACGCCTCTCCACCCACCAGGGTCTTCTTGTCGACGTCGGCCAGCTTCTCTTGGATAGCGGAGATGCGCCGAAAGAGCAGGTCCGCTTCGTTCATGGTCGAGACGCGTTCGGGATGTCGGCCGAGGTCCCACTGGTCGTAGTACATTTCCAGGGGATCCAGTGCGCCGGAGCGCATGGCCATGCGCATGCCGTCGGGAAGGTCGTCCGACAAGGGCGTGTGCAGATAGGCCCACAGCATGGCCTCGTCCGCGACCGGCACCCGCGGGATGTTGGGCAACGTGAGTTGAACAATCTTGGTCATGGCCAGGTTGACCCAGCCCATGACCAGGCAACCGTAGATGAGTGCTAGGTAAACGGCCTTGAAGCCCCGCAGGACGTTGGCCGACTTGCCGGAGTAGCGAACGTAGACCAGTTCGGCATCGGTTACCAGTTGAGCGCGCCGCCAGAGCCGGGCGATAAAGAAGACCCCCAGCATGGTCACCGGTATCTGGCACCACCAGAACCAGTTCTGGGCAATACCCCTGGTCACGACCCACCCGGCCAGGGTCAGAGGCGTGTCAGCCGCGAAGGTGGTGGCCACCATCGACGTGCCCAGCAGCCACCAGGGCGTGGAGCCGCCGGACGTAAAGTAGTCCCTGACCGACCGACGGCCTCGCCGGCTCATGATCACGCCGATCAGCAAGGAAGTCGCAACGAAGCCGAGGATGATCAGCCAGTCGATCCAAGCCAGGCGGGATATGGAATAGGCTGCAGGTAGTGTATCCATCATCGCTCTGGGCACGGCGTCAGCAGATCATCCGGGCCAACTCCGGCCTGCAGGGCCGGCACGAGGTATTTGCGCTGCCACCGCGGCACCAGGTAGGAGAGGTGGTTGCCGAGATGGCCCCAACGCAGCATTGACGTGCTCCAACAGACCTGAATCAGCTTGCGATGCTCGATCGAAAAACCGCCGCAGCCGGCGCTGGCCGTCTTGACGCGATCGATGGTTCCGAACAGGCGCGTCCCAA
>JANQGB010000443.1 GCA_028277545.1 Phycisphaerae bacterium
AGATCAGGACTACGCCTGGCGCTAGCGCCACCGCCGTTTCACCCTCCCAGACGGCCCGAAAATCGCTTCGATTCTTCCCAAACTGCGCAACCTGGGCTAACTGACGCATTTATTCTCGGAAATGAGATATTGGCGATGAACGCCTGTTCTCGGCGTTGGGCGAGTCCGTGCGGATCTTGAAAGAAGAAGGGCCTACACCGTCGCCCGTGCGCCGCGGGCGGGCCGAGGAGACAGTTTGGCGGAAGTTCATCCGACTGCACGTGAACACGCTGGTAGCCTGCGACTT
This sequence comes from Phycisphaerae bacterium, assembly GCA_028277545.1. Taxonomy (GTDB): domain Bacteria; phylum Planctomycetota; class Phycisphaerae; order UBA1845; family UBA1845; genus JANQGB01. The sequence goes on from JANQGB010000443.1 coordinate 287, forward strand.
CTTCAGCAAGAGAGTGATCACGCCCCTGGGCGTACGGCTGGCCTACTGCCTCGCCTTTATCCACATCGGGACGTGGAAGGTACTCCTGAGCACGGCGACCTACCACCCGGATGACCGGTGGATCAAGCAGCAAGGGCGGAACCTGCTTATGTGGCTTGACGAGCAGCAACTGGGGGCCAGATTCCTCATCCACGACCGCGACAGCAGGTTCACGGCCGGCTTCCGTCAGTTGTTCAAGAATGCGGGCATCCGTTGTTTGCGAACGCCGCTCCTTGCACCAGATGCCAGTGCTTTCGCTGAGGCCTGGATAGGGGCCCTAAAACGCGGGACATTGAACTACTTCCTGTGCTTCAGCCTGAGCCATCTCGACCACATTGGTCAGGAGTACGTTCGCTTCTTCAACGAACCTCGCCCGCATCAGGGGCTCGGGAGTCAAACGCTGCCTGCTGCACGGGCGGGGCCGCCGGAAGAACCTGCGATTGACGATACTCCTGCGATCGGCCGCGTCCGCTGTCAACGATTCCTCGGTGGGCTGCTACGCCATTACTTTCGTGACGCTGCCTGAGCCTTCGTCCCGGGAATCCCGTCTCGCGAGCACGCGGCTTGATTGGGTATGATTGCATTTCGGCCGGGCGCGGACTGAGACGATCCCTACCTATTGAAGCACTCGACATCCGGCGTAGGCACGTACTCGAAGTTGCCTGCTGTTAAGCGAGGTAGAGGAGCACCGACATTTTGGGCCTGTGCCCGTGGACCTGCGCGGGGTCGAGAACGGGTACAACCGCGCGATTTCGGCGCGCAATGTAAACGGGAGTACGCACACCAAGCCACGCGCAGACCTCGGCCTAAACATCCCGAGATGTCGCGGCGGTCACCGCCTTACCGGCATTGACCCGGCCACGACCAAGTTTGTCGGTGCCACTGATTTCATCGCAGGTGTCTTCGAGGATGGCTCTGGCATCTATGTTGCGCAACGACATGTTCGCAGACCAGATCAGGGCCAGCGTACCGCTGACATGTGGCGCAGCCATGGACGTGCCATTGCTGAAATCGTATCGACTGCTTGGAATCGTCGAGAGGGTATTGACGCCGGGCGCCGAAACATCGACCTGCGAACCGTAGTTTGAGAAGCTCGCGCGTTGTCCATTCGAATCCAGTGCCGCAACACAGATTGCGTTCGGATGGGCGCCCGGGTACTGAGGCCCCCGGGCATCCATGTCCCGATTCGCGTTGCCTGCGGCGAATACCACTAATGCACCCTCGTCAACGGCAGCGTCAATTGCCGCCAGGATAGCCGAAAACCTCCCGCTCGCCCGCCACGAGCAATTGATGACATACCGTCGCTCCGGAAACGTCTTGGCGCGCTCGCACGCGAAGTTAATTGCATCTGCACGATTCGCATTCATACCGCTGCTGAGATTCACTCGGAGCGG
>JANQGB010000459.1 GCA_028277545.1 Phycisphaerae bacterium
TGTCCAGCCGCGCCGCAAGCCTCGGCGGCTACGTTGCGGCGTCCACCATCTCGGCCACAAAGTCGCCCACGGCGTCTACGATGTCGTCCGGGTGGCGCCCGGCGTCCATGGCGTCGGTTATGCGACGCACGATGGCACTGCCGATGATCACGCCGTCGGCAAAACGTCCCACGCGGCGAACATGGTCCGCGGTGCTGATTCCGAAGCCCACGTAGATCGGCAGTTGGGTGTGAGCCCGCAAATCCTCCACGTGGGCCTGGAGATCGTCGGCGATGGCGCCGCGCTCGCCGGTAGTGCCGGCCACCGCCACCTGGTACACGAAACCGCTGCACAGCGCGGTGATCGCCGTCGCTCGCTCCGGGGGCGTCGAGGTGGCCACCAGCATGATGTGCTTGAGCCCGCGACTGGCCGCTGCTTCGGCGACCACGCCGGCCTCCTCAACGGGCACGTCGGGAGTCAGCAGTCCGTCGAAGCCCGCCTCCGCCGCGCGATCGACAAAACGCTCCAGCCCCACGCGGGCGACTATCGAGTAAGACAGCATGGCCACCAGCGGCACAGTCACGTCCTGTCGAACACTCCGAACGGTGTCCAGCAGGTCGTCCAACTTCTGGCCGCCGGACAGCACGCGGTGGAACGAATCCTGGATCACCGGTCCGTCGGCGATGGAGTCGGAGAAAGGGAAACCGACTTCAACAGCAGCTACGCCGGCCATATCAAAGCGGCGGATCAAGCGGGCGGTGACGTCCAAGTCGGGCAGCCCCGCGGTCAGGAACGGCATCACGCCCGGGCGCTGCCGGTCGGAGAATCTGGCCAGACTGACGTCGAGACGGTTTTTTGAACTCATTTTGGGACGCTCGCTTTGGCGGCGCAATATAGTTCGTCACGGGCTCGGACGCCATTAATCACTTGGCCAACTTGTTAACCAGCGGAAGAGGCGCGCGGTAAGGTTCTTCTTTGTCGATTGTTAGGAACGTTCACCCGGCGGGAATGCTAACAGCAACCGTGCCGGCTTGCGAATGTGGGGCAGCGGCAGGCGCCCGGCGATAAATACTTTGCCACAACTGCGCCCAGTTGGTCTCATTTTTGCTTCGGTTTTGTTTTCGGTCTAGCCGATGATATAGTTAGCTTGTCCCGAGGGTTTCTGTCATGTTCGACAGGGAGCTTGTTTGAACGAACCGATATGAGAACCCTGGGAGGCTAGAACACAGCGCTGGAGGACGTACCCGCCAATAGCAGCGGGCGGTCCGGGCGGCTGATAGCCACCCACTTGTTTCACGGGTTCTTCAGACCCCTCCCATCGGCATTGCGACGGATCCTCTCTGACGGGACAACAGGGCTTGTCTGACGACAAGCCCTTTTTTTTGCGCCATGACGTCAACCGCGCTGCAATTGAAATCGCCGCTCGCTTCGACTATCTCTTTTTCTTGCCGAGGGGATGTTCGACCAGGCCAGGTGCCTGGGTAGTGTGTGATGAGCGTCGAGTTACGCCGCAGAATAGACAAGTGGCTGGGAGCGGAGCGGTCCTGCGTCTGCTCACGTGAGCACCGAGTAAGCACGCGCATCGTGCGACTGGACGACGCAGCGGACAGGTCGGTCGCCGAGGTGGCCGGCAATATCGTCGAGGGTCGGCGTGCGTGCGTGGTGTCTGACCGAGCCACCGCGGCGGCCTGCGGTCAGGCAGTTGCGGCCGCCTTGTCCGAGGGCGGCTTCAACACCAGCGAACACGTCGCGGAGGGGCCCCACGGGCAGGCGGTTGTACCCGACGAGCCGACGTGTGCCGCAGTTACCGGCGCGATCGAGGCGCATGGCGCCGACCTGGTGGTCGGATGTGGCGCCGGCACGATCAGCGATCTGTGTAAACACGCTGCCACACAGTGTGCGGTACCCTACTTGTCCTACCCGTCGGCGGCGTCGATGAACGGCTACACGTCAACCATAGCAGCCCTGAAGAGCGAGGGCTTGAAGGTCACGGTGCCGGTTGAGCCGCCCGTGGCCGTGGTGGGTGACCCACTGGTCTGGCAAGGCGCACCAGCGGAACTAACCGCCGCCGGCTTCGCCGACCTGCTGAGCAAGTACACCAGCGGGGCGGATTGGAAACTGGGGGCCATCGTCGAGGGTGGGTACTACTGTACTCGTCCGGCGGAACTGTCCGGCGTGGCGGCGCGCGAAGCGATCGATGTCGTGGAGCAGATAGCGGCCGGCGAAGGAGAGGCGGTTACTACGCTGATGGAGGCCTTGATCCTCTCAGGACTCTCCATGGCTATCGCCGGCAGTTCGTCACCGGCGTCCGGTGGTGAACACCTGATCTCACATTACTGGGACATGACTGCACCGGCCACCGGGAATCGGCGCTACCATGGTTCGCAGGTCGGCATCGGCTTGTTGATCTGCTCAACGTTGTACGAGATGTTGTCAGAGCTGGAGCCAACGCAGATCGCCCCCGGCGAGCTGGCCGCCCGGGCCGTCGACCCGCACGAACTACAGCAAGACATAACCGAGCATTTCGGCGCGCTGGCCGAGCCGGTCATTGATCAAGCGTTGCAGAAAGTGCTTACCGCCAAGGGAGCCCGCGACCGGGCCGAGTTCATTGCCACCAGTTGGCCGCGCATAAAGGCGGAGGTGTTGCAGGAAGCCACCTCGGCCAGCCGGCTGCGCGTCTTGCTGCGCAGGGCGGGTGCGCCGACCACCGCGGCGGAGATCGGCGTAACGGACCGGCAGGTCGCTGATGCGTTGCGCTGGGCTCGCCACCTGCGGGCCCGGTACACCGTCTTTGATTTTGCGGCGGAGGTAGGGTGCTTTACGGAACGACACCGGGCCGAGCTGCTCCGGCGGAGCGGAGTGCTCAGCCCGGATAGCCAATCGATAGCATAAGGAGGAGCCAGGTAGGATGGCGCATGCTGAATTCGCGGAGATGATCACGCGATTGCCTCGGGCAGACATATCCGTGCGGGGGATCCGCGGCTGGATTTCCCAGGCCAGCGACCACCAGGTCGTGTTCTTCGACATTGATCCGATAGGTGAACTCCCGCCTCACAGCCACGGTGCGCAGTGGGGTATCGTGGTCGAGGGGACGGTGGAGCTTACTATCGGCGGCGAACTTCACCGCTATAACGCGGGTGACAGCTACTACATTCCCGCGGGCGTCGTTCACAGTGTCAGATTTCTGTCACATTGCCGGGTAATTGACGTCTTCGCCGACCGCGACCGCTACAAACCTCGGAAGCGCTGAGCCGCG
>JANQGB010000470.1 GCA_028277545.1 Phycisphaerae bacterium
ATGTTGCGGGCTGGCCACCCCCGCTCCTGCACGCCGGCATAAGGCACGCGGGAGCCCTTCGATAGCTGTATTCGATTCAGACCCGAGACCGACACGCGCTGCAAGCCTTCCTGCCGCCCCTTGTACCTCGCATGAACCAGGCTCCGGGCCAGTCGGCCACTGATTATGCGAAGCGGCCCGGTGTCGGAATCGCTACGCTGCCGGGCTTCACCCTTGGCGTCGCGCATGTACCGGCTGGTGGCCGCTGCCCCGACGAGCGTGGCCCACTCCTGGAGCGTGCGCCGTGCCCAGTCGCGCAGTATGCCGCGTAGCTGTTTGTAGCGCCCTGCAGCTTGTTCGGGAGTCATCGTCATGCCAGGTGCCGGTAGGTGGACAGCCTTTTGAGTGTCCGCTGGATGAAGGTGCGGTCTGCCTGTTGGACCGTTGCCATATTCCCGGAGCCGATCTGCTGGCGCGTCTGCCCGGTGCCGAACTGCTTACCCTCGGCCTGGAATAAGCGGTGTAAGACCAGTTCAAGGCACGTGCCGCGAATCGCCCCCGGCAAGAGTGGTGGCAGCACGGCCAGGTCTGCCAGCGGAGTCACCTCGTCGTCATCCGGATCTGTCACCGACTGGAGCGTGTCGAGATTTTGGTCAACACGGCGGTAGCCCGCGAAGTAGACGATCTCCATATCACTGGGGGAGGTGGTGATGAACTTCTCCCGCTGCGCCGGATGGATCAATGCGGTGGCCGGGCTCTCGATCTCGACGAGGGGCCACTGGCGTGCCCAGGCTTCATAGCGCCCCTGGCTGTCACCCGGAATACGCTCCCACTCGTAGGCGGCGACGAACTGCGTATGGGGGCGCACGATGACGCACCGACCCAGATACGACTCCACCAGGCTAGTGGTATCAATCACAGCCTGGTGGATCACGTCGTCATCCGAACCGGTCTTCAGCCCGGTCGAATTGACAGAATCTCGGACGAGCTCAGCAGCCGTCAACAGGGCGGTATAGGGAAGCTGGGCGGCCATGCGCTACTTCTTCTTCGCCTTGGCTTTGAGTGCAGCGCTGGCCTTATCGGCTGCCGACTTCGAGGAGTACTTCTTCGCCTTGCCCACGTGGTCGAGCGCACCCTCGGGGGCTTCGACGACCTCGTGAAGGTTCCAGCCGTAGGCCTTGCCGTCGGCACCGATCGTCGAGCCGGGGTTTGGAAGGATGTAAAACACGGGTTTAGGCTCGGGAGCAGACGCGGTGGTCTCTTTCGGTTTGTTCTCTGCCATGAGGATTGCCGGTTTAGTGACGAATAGGGATTGAGAGAGAAGATGCACCAGATGCTGACAGGCGTGCGATCAGCACCTGGTGCAGTACTGATGGGTCCATCAGACGATGGGCTAGGCAGCCGCCGTCTTGACGCGCCCGAAAGCACTCACCATCTCGGCGGCGATGTCCACGTCCCACTTGCGAACGAAGCGAATGGCAAGGCCGTCCTGCGTGGCGAGGTTGAACACCGTACCGCCGGAGTCTTTGACCGAACCCTCACGGAGCATCGTCACCTCGATGC
>JANQGB010000511.1 GCA_028277545.1 Phycisphaerae bacterium
CGAGTACATCTACGGTTCCAGCGCTGAGCTCCAGGAAGCGCTCGCGTCGCAGTGCCCCGAACTCGTGCGCCGCGGCGTACGGCACCACGCCTGGTGTCACGACCAGCCGTTGTGGCTGCTGATCGGCACGCGCAGCCAGACGAGAGACTACATCACGGATTCCTACGTGCTCTGGATTCTCAAAGGTAAGCAGAGCAAGCTTGCGAAATCGGCGGGCCGCGTGGTATCGCCGTAGCAGCAATGAACCCACCGAGAGAGCAAAGAGAAGGACTGCCAGGATCGCCAGCCCTGCCCAGGCGAATCTGACAACGAGAAGCAGGTATTTGGAGTCGGCGCCAAGACTAAGTAGAAGGCATACAGCGTTGGCGGTGGCCTGCATAATTCCAACCGGATCTGAGGGACCTTCTGCTTCGACCGGGCCCCGAATCGCCTCCACTCCGATGTACAGTAGGGAGAAGATGCCTGCTGCTATTAGCAGCGCGGTCAGTGCCCACAACGCTGCAAAGGTTCGCCGAAACGATCTCATGAACCCCTCCGCCGAAGCGGTGGCGCGGCTAGCACCGGTCTGGATATCGCGGCGTAAGCGCTGCCCGACTCTGAGAAGGTGGTTGGCGCCCATCACGCTCTTGGCGAACATAACACCGGCAATCAGCCACAGCACGGCAGGGATGGTTAGCAAGAGAATCAACAACGACCGCGCCATCGCCATACCATGCTCGACCCGCTGACGTGTTACGACCTCCCCGCCAGGAGCCGTGAGCATGTCGCCAGGCTGGTCCAACATGCCGCGGGCCTCAAACGTCACGTCCCAGATCTCGCCGTCGGACTTTCCCAGCAGGTGGAACGACAATTGCCCGGTGAGGAGAGCCACCAGTGCCACCGTGTTTAGCATGGCCGGAAGCATCGGAGCCAATCGGTGATCGGCGCCGTAGGCACGCGCGCCCAGGACCAAGCCGCGCACACCGGCCAGCAGCAGTACGATAGCCGCGAGCGCCGCCATGATCAGGCAGTCCTGTCCTGTCGATCGGGCGCGAACCAACTCTAGTAGCTCGACATCGGCGGTCGCGATCGACACCACTGAAACCACACCTACATAAGAGAGTAAGAAGAGGAGCAGGATCGACCTTCGATCGAGGCGCCGACCACGCACCTCATCGACAACGCCACCGCAAGCTCTGGCCTCGTCACGGATGTCTTCCAACAAGAGAGTCACGGACGCTCGTCCGTCGGCCGTGACAGCCCGAGTTAGGAGCAACAGAGCCACTACGGCGATTCCAAACCGTACGGCGGCCATGCCATTCAGCGACTCCGGGTTGCCCAGGCTACAGAATAGGGATCTCAACGCGCTGACCCACAGCCACCCCGCCAGGCCCGCGAAAACCGTCAGGCTCGCCAAGTACCATGAGGAGTACCATCGATCAACCCGAAAGCTGGTCTGTGAGGCTGTCGGCGTGCGTCTAATCTCCCAGGTCAACACCTGGGGAAGCGCTTGTACCAACACGCGGTACCAAGGCTGACGTTGGATCGCCGTGACGCGAGTCAGACTATCGGAGACAGGCGTCGCGGCTACCCTGAAGTCATGTCGAGACGCACACTGTTCGATGATGTCAGCGACCTTGGCCGACTCAACGCCTACTGCCAGATACTCGGGGCCTCTGCCTGGCATGGTGACTCGTAATCCCGCGCTTGTCGGCAGCTCCTGGCGATGCAAGCGCACATCAGTCTGCGGTGCTCGACCCTTTCGCCCACACCGATGTGCCACAAAGCATGATACCATATCCGGCGTCGTTCGACCGCCCTGCACGCTTGATATGCTGACCGGACACCATGAGCGGAAAATCGTGCCACGTGCGCATCCAACGCCGAGGTAGGCAGCTGGGGGCTCAGATCGAACTCGCGTAAGCTCCGCGCTATGTGGTACAGTCAGCGCGCGATGCTCCCGTTACCGAAGGAGATGTTCGGGGCGTCAAGAGATCTCTCGCGGTCGCGCCTCGATTGGTCTAATGTCATGGTCATCGCGAAGCAAGACGGTCAGGCACTCGCAGCTGCTGGGCGCGCGGCCTTTCCAGTGGCACTGCACCCCTCCGCCCCCGGACAGCCTGCTCGGCGTTCCAGACGTCGTCACCGGCAAGGAGATCTTTGCGGCAGCCGAATCACGCCTGCCCATGAGTCACTCGGGCCCACCGGCCAGGAACAGGTCACGCCCCCGCCTCAGCGTATTGGCGCTGACTTGGCGGCGGCGAGCCAGCACCTCCAGCTTCTCAGTGCCGCGGAGCACCGCCAGGACCAACTCCGCTCGTTGGTCCCGGGGGATACTTGATGTGTCGAGCCACGTCTGTACCTCCCGGGGCCTACCCTGCGCAGTTCAGCTCCTCTC
>JANQGB010000601.1 GCA_028277545.1 Phycisphaerae bacterium
ACGGGCGACGTCGGCCGGCCGAACAAGCCCATCATCCGCGACCCGCGTCCCTTTCCCGAGTGTGACACGCTGGTCTGCGAGAGCACCTACGGCAGCCGATTCAACGAGTCGGCCGACGAAGCACGCCGGGAGCTAATCGAGGTCGTCAAGCGCACTTACGACCGCGGGGGCAAGGTTATCATCCCCGCATTCTCCGTGGGTCGTACCCAGACCATCGCCTACTACCTCCAGGAGGAGATAGCGGCGGGTAACATCCCGCATCATCCCGTGTACGTCGACAGCCCGCTGGCAGTCAACGCGACGGAGGTCTTCCTGACACACCCGGAGTGCTACGACGCCGAGGCGCGGGCTCTGGACGAGCTGACCGGTGACCTGCTCGGTCCGTCCTGCTGCACCTACATCCGCAACGTGGACGAGAGCAAGGCTCTGCACTTCAAGAAGGGGCCCTGCACCATTATCTCAGCCAGCGGAATGTGCGAGGCAGGCCGAATACGCCACCATATCAAGAACAACGTGGAGCGTTCCAAGAACACGATCCTCATAGCAGGCTACCAGGCGGCCCATACCCTGGGGCGCAGGCTGGCCGACGGGATCAAGGAAATCAACCTGTTCCACGAGACCTATCGCGTAGCAGCGGAGTTGGTGCAAATCCACGGCTTCAGCGCCCACGCCGATCAGCAGGACCTCCTCCGTATGCTGGAGCCGTTCAAAGACACGAAGACCAGGATCTGCCTGGTGCACGGCGAGACGGAGCAGCGCAGAACGCTGGCCGATAAACTCTCGTCCCTGGGTTACCGCCATGTGCATCAGGCCAGCCTGGGCCAACGCCTGGACCTCAATGAGGCTCGCGATTGACCACGGGACGATAAGCCGAAGTGGTCCGCCAAGCGGACCCTATCTGGGTCGTAACGAGCCGCGAACTTCAGTTCGCGCGGACGCCCGGTCGTCGACGCGGCAGCGCGGCAGGGTCCACTGTGCGAATCAGATACTGTCATGACGCCCCGAGCCAAAGTGGTCCGCCAAGCGGCCCCTACGCGTCAGGTCAGCTTCTGTTCGGCGCGAGGCAACAGCGACGCGAAGTCCAGTTTGCACAGGCAGGCATGCTTCGCCGCGTCCAGGTCGGCACCGTGCCAGTCTCGTTCCTCGGGAGTCAGGGACGCGTAGAGCGTCCGGGCATCATCCCTGAGGCCGTCCTGCTCGTGATAGGATAGCGCCCTGGTGATGTCACCCAGGGAAGCCTTGGTACCCGCTGCCCGGGCACAGCGGCCGTCGCAACCGTTGCAGTATCCGGCGGCCAATGCGCCGTCGTAAAGATCGATCACCGCGCCGATCCGCTCGTCGTCCAGGGGCTTGAAGTTACGGGCGGCGGAAGCATTGGCCTTCAGAATCTTCAGGTTGGGCATCTCCGAACAGATGCTGGCGAAGCGCTCGTCGCTCCAAACGGCGTGCAGCACGGCCTGATGCGGAGTGAGACCCATTTCCTTGAACTTGGGCACCGCCTGCTCCACCTTCCCCACGCCGCGCATCTCCTTCATGCAGATCAGCCCGATACCGGCCTTGTGGCAGGCATCGAGTGCCTTGTTGAACTCCGCGTTCTCACGAACCAACTTGGGATCGTAAGCCACCATGATGGCATCCACCCATCCACCAACGGCAGCGTTGTTCAATAAGTCGGTCCGCAGCGGAAACGTGGTATGCGTGCTGAAACCGGCCAGGCGAACCTTGCCGGCCTTCTTCATCTTCTCCGCCGCGGCGCCCCACTCCTTCATCTTGGGTACGTCGCGAACCGACTCGTCCCCCTTACCGCGGAAGCCGCCGCCCAGGCCGTGCACGAAGAACAGGTCGACGTAGTCCGTGCGGAGTTTCTCGAGACGCCGATCGATCATCCGCACCCAGTCGTCGGGCGTACTGGGATGGTCCTTGGTCACGATGAAGTACTCTTCGCGACGGCCGGTCTTCTCCATCCAGTCGGCCACCGCCTTCTCCGAGGCGCCCTTGGCATAGCAGTCCGCCGTGTCGATATAGCGAACGCCGAGGTCGTAACTCGCGTTCAGCATCCGCTCGTTGGGGGCCCGCCCCGCCCCCAGATTCAGCATCGAGACCTGGATGTTGGACTGCCCCAGGCCGCGGGTGGGCAGCGGGCCCTGTGACTCGGCGTCATCCTCACCCAGCGCGTTTGCCGGCCAGCCTGCGACGGCGGCAGCGGCAACCCCGGTCTTGATGAACGTCCGCCTGGAAAGGTCGTGCGGAATGTTAGACTCTGCCATGTCACTGCTCCTTCGTCTTCTGCGGAATCCCCTATCGCCCGATCGCGGCCCGTGGCCGCGCATTATCACATGAACACCGCCACGCTGGAATCGCTAGGTCAGAAACGTGCGCAGGTCCACCATGTGCCCCTGCTGGGCGGCTCCCTGATCACTTGCCGCGCCCGATCCGCAGTCACCTGCCGAGCAGGACCCACCGCTCTTACAGCCGCAGCCGCCACCTTCCCCGTCCGTGCCGCCTGAGGCGAGCATCAGGTGCGACAAGCTCACCGACCCGCCGGCGCCCGCGGCTGACGCGGTCTTGAGCAGTCTCAGGGATCGATTCCGGTCCGACTCCTGGTAGTGCTGACTGCGCGTCTCGCCCTCGGCCGTAACGTACACCGCCCGGCGATCGCCGGCCACCGGGCACTCTTTCTCGCAGATGCCGCAGCCGATACACAGCTCAGTGTCGACCCGCGGCACCTTGAGCTCCATCTGCAGGATCACCGCCGCACCGGCATCCGGCTGCTGGGCGAACCTGCCCTCGATCATCAGCGTGTCGACGTCGTTGGCCACGATCCGGTGCGACTCGCTCAGGCCGTTGGCGTGCTGCAGGAGAACGAAGTAACGCGTGGTCTCGTCACCCTGCCAGCGGTTGGCCCGAAACAGAACCGGCTCTCCGATCGCCTGCCCGGGGGCCGGCCACTCGGTGACCAGAACCGTGGTCTCCGTGGCGGACAAGGCCATCATCTTCCCGTCGCGCACCGTGCTCATACGCCGCTCGGTGTGGATCGCCTTGGGGCTGGTGGGACAGACTTCCTCGCAAACCACGCACGGGATGTTCTTGCTGTACGGCAGACAACGACCGGTGTCGAAGTGGGCCGTGCCGAGTTTGACCGGCCCCTGACCGGCGTACTCTCCCACGCCGAGCTTCTCGGCCACAGAGATGCGCTGGATGGCGCCCGTCGGACAGACCTGCCCGCAGGCGGTGCAGTTCAACTGGCAGTGGCCCATCCGGAAGTTCAGAATCGGCGTCCAGAGCCCTTCCAGCCCACCCTCGAACAGCGCCGGCTGAAGCACGTTGGTCGGACATACCCTGATGCACTGATCGCACTTGATGCAGCGCTCCAGGAACTCGAGCTCCTCTACCGAGCCCGGCGGGCGAATCACCTTGGTGGAGAAGTCACGCGTCGCTGCTCCGCTGCTCCGCACGAAGGGGAAGAACAGCAGGCCGGTGATCCCCGCGAAGATCGCCTTACGACGGGAGACGTCCGGCCCCGCCACTTCGTGCTCCTTCGGCGGCAGCAAGGCAAAGCTCAGAGCATCCTCCGGACAGTCCTCGATGCAGTTGAAACAGACGAAGCACGCCGACTTGCGAAGCTGCGTGTGAGGGTCTGAGGCGCCCTCGCAGTGCATCAGGCACAGATCGCAATCAGTGCACTTGACCGGATCGCGCTCGATACGCCACCAGGCGAAGCGGCTCAGCATGCCCAGCAAGGCGCCCAGCGGACAGAGCACGCGGCAGAAGAACCGCGGAATCACCAGGTTCATGGCCACCAGGCCGAAGATCAGGAAGCCCACCAGCCAGGCCCCCTGGTGGAGGCCGTAGTCGCCGAACAACCTCTGGGTCGGCATGTTGGCGGCCGGTATCAGGGCACCGGTGAAGGAACGGTAGAGCAGGCAGATGGGATCCAGCAGCCCGATCTGCAAGCTGCCGAACATCGCCGCCACCAGCATCGCTCCCAGGATGTAGAACTTAACGTGCTGGTAGCTGCGATAGCGGTTGACGTTGATAGTGTCTCTGGGCCGCATCTTGCGGGCCAGCCAGCCTACGAACTGGTGCAGTGTGCCGTAGGGGCAGACCCAGTTGCAGAAGAAACGCCCCAGAAACAGCGTGGGGATCAGGATCACCAGCGACCAGAGCAGCCCCTTATAGACCGTGTGCGTGGTGATGGCCGTGGCGATGGAAACCAGCGGGTCAACTTCCAGTACCTTACTGACCCAGTGTCGCAGGCCGGGGAAGCGGTCCAGGTGAGTGAAGGTTGTCAGCAGGACGAAGGACAGGAACAGGCCGAAGACCACTGCCTGTATGATGATTCGGATGGTCGTGATGCGCAGCGCGTTGCGCCACGAATCCTTGAACCGGGTCACCCGAACCTTGCCTTTTCGATTATTCGTGTCGCTCATTGCGCTGAACAACCGCCCCTCTATGTGCCAGCACCGTCGGTCAGGCAGCAGCGCCGCCCGGGCCGGCAACTTCGCCCGACGCTGCGGCCTACAGTGTCGTCGTCACAATCTTGCCCTGGCGGTCGTAGACCTGCCAGTCACGCTCGGCGAGCCGCTTCTCGCCCGCGGCAATGCGGCCCGCGATCTTCTCGTGGGCCATCTCCAGGTACGCCAGCCGGGCAGGGTCCCGCCCGAGAAGGTGCCGA
>JANQGB010000836.1 GCA_028277545.1 Phycisphaerae bacterium
GGACCATCGAGCCGGTCGCAGGCCCCGGAGACACGACCGCGGAAGGCGAGATTATTGAACACACCTTTCTGCGCGATTTCAACGCCGCGGGGCTGATGCTCCTCGACGTTCGGATCGACTCGCCGACCTTCCGGTCCGGCTTCTGGCTCCGAGACGCCGAAGGCGTGATACACCGCGTTGCCGCGACCGGCGATCAGTTTGACATGGACGGCAACGGGGCGGACGTGCGCCAAGTGATACGCGTGGTGACGGGCGGGCTGAACGAGGCCGGCCAGGTGGCCATCCGGCTCGACTTCGCCGATTCCTCCAGCGCCCACTTCGTAGCCAGTCTCTGTACGGGTGGAATGACGGGCGACTCGGACGACGACTGCGACATTGACCTGGTGGACTACCAGCAGTTTGAGGTCTGTCTCGGCGGACCGGGCGGCACTCTGGAGCCGGGCGGTCCCTGCGAGTCTCATGACTTCGACCAGGACGCCGATGTGGACCTGGCTGATTATCAGCATCTCCAGTTGGTGTTCAGCGGCCCGGGCGCTTAGGCAGGGGCGTGGCCTGCCCAAGGCACGGTCAACTGGCACCCACGCCGAGTCGGCTGTTGCCGTTCGGGACGCTGCCCGCATCTTTCGCTGAAGGCGCAGGACCGGAGGCTGGCCGTGATGCGGCGGGCACGTCTGTTCGGCACCTGATCGGTGCTCTGCTCGGAGGCTACTGCTGACCAGCGCGGACCCGCGGGTGGTCGCGCCAGGCGGGCATGGTCACCATGTACTCGCTGGTTAACTGGTACTCCGTGTGATGTATCCGCCGGTGAAAGCGACGATACATAGCCGGAAACAGGGCAGCGAGCCGCTCGGCGGCTTCTCGTGTATCCATAGCAGCCTGTCTGGGATACGGATTTGCATCGTTAACCCCGGTGCATTGACCGCGTGCTGGTACATCGCCCGATAAAGCACACGCGACGGTACGGTGCGCCTATGGTGGAGGGTCGGGCTCGGCTTCGATGGCTGAGCGTTGTTCTACGCTGTTGATTCAGTTGGCCATCTTGATAGCGGCCAGCTTCTTGAAGGTGGCCACGTTCTGCTTGTTTCGAACCGGCAGCCGAATACCCCGGCCCTCGGCGTACTTCGTGGCGCTGTCGATGGCTTCGAGGACAGAAGCAGGCAAGTCGCTCTGGTGAGCCGCCCGCACGGCCTTCTCGCCGAAGACTACCGCCGCCAGGAAATGGCGCCGGCACGGGATCATGTACAAAACCGTCCGCTTCTTGCTCTTGAGCCGCAGCGCCCAGCCGTACTTCTGACCGGAAAACACCCAACTCTCCGTTACCGAAGCGTACTCGCCGGCTACGTGGGTCCGTAAGTCCTCCCACAGGCGACTGGTGCGACCGAGCATTTCCGCCAGTTCGGCGTCCTGCGGTGTGTGCGTCTTGTCGTCAAAGGCGCTCAGTGCCATGCTGTAGTCTCTCCTGCCAGGTTCGCTGTCGACAATTGCCAGGTGCCAGGGCTCCTCTTAACGCCCATAGCTCTGCAACACGATATAGTCAGATGTGCACTCTCACGGTGCAGGTCTCGCGTTTCGTTCAGAAGTACTTCGTGTAAGGCCAGAACTCATCGCTGTGGTAGCCGTACTGCCCGTTGGTCGCAAAGTGGAGCAGGAGTTTGAGCAGGGCCAGGTACGCAACCAGCGCAGGTCCACTGAGCAGGCGCCGGCTCAGCGTGACCGGATTCAACCGGCCATCCCCGTCGGTCGTGTCCATCGCCGAATCATACCACAGGACCAGCCGGGCACGCACGCCGGTGTAGCATTCGGGCGCGCGGACCGCTACAACAACGTGTGCGAGTTTGTGACGGGCCGTTGGCGAAGCATTGAACAGCGCGGTCGGCGTAGTGTGGACTGCAGACGCGTTCTACGCTCCGGACGGCCCTCTCGTCACGTTCGAGTGGACTAACAATCGGCCCGCCGGTGCGTTGGGGGCCGGAAAGGAGCCAGGCAGTGAGTACCAGCGATCCCAAAGTCGGCGGTGTGGTCTGGATCGACCTGACGGTGGAGGATGCGGACTCGGTGCGCGACTTCTACAGCGGCGTGGTCGGCTGGGAGCCCGTGCCTCAGTCCATGGGCGAATACAACGACTACAGCATGAAGGCGCCGGCTGGCGGCGACGTCGTGGCGGGCATTTGCCACGCTCGCGGCGTCAACGCCAAGGTGCCGCCCAAGTGGCTGCCTTACTTCATGGTGGCCAACGTCCAGGCCAGCGCAGATCGCTGCCTGAGCTTGGGGGGCAAGCTGATCGACGGCCCGCGGCCGATGGGCGAACACCAGTTCTGCGTCATCCAGGATCCCGCCGGCGCAGTGGCAGCTCTTGTCGGAGACTGATACCGCAGCGGTGTGTGTGAGCGCCGTGGCATCTGTGTCTCTGCAAGCGGTATCTACCTCGTCTGACATCAAGAAATACTAAGAATTTAGTTGACGGACTGACGGGTGTGGAGTACTCTTCAACTAAGCTCTTAGTTGTCACCTCCCGGAGCCCGGCCTATGGCGCGAAAACGCAACATGAAGCTGACGGCTCTGGAAAGCGTCATCATGGATTGCGTCTGGGAAATGTCAGAGGCGACCGTGCGCCAGGTTCAGGAGCACTTCAAGCACACCAAGCCCATGGCGTACAACACGGTGCTCACCATGATGGGCATCCTGCGGGACAAGGGCTTCCTACGCTCCACGCGGCAGGGCCGGGCCGACGTCTATCAGCCGTGCGTGACTCGCGAGCAGATGGCCCGCACCTCGTTGCGCGAGGTGCGTGAACGGTTCTTCGCGGGCTCAGCCCGCGGCCTGGTTAGCGAGCTGCTCGAGTCAGGGCGGCTGTCGGTGGACGAAATTCGGGCTATTCGGCGTGAGGTCGATCGCAAGCTGCGCTCCCAAACCGGAAGCGACGGGTGATCCATGAACGTCGTGACGGAGAGTCTCAACGAGTTCGGTCGCTGGCTGGCGGCACTGCTGTGGCCCATGAGCGTGGAGCTGGCGATTTTGACTCTGCTGGTGATAGCGGTCCTCGCCTTGTTGCGCCCCTCATCACCTGCCGTGCGGCACGCGTTCTGGTGCCTGGTTCTGATAAAGCCTCTGACCACGATCCTGGTAGCTTCACCCGCGTCGTTCTTTGACGTGCTCAAACCTGAACCACCACAAGCCGTCATGTCCGTGCCCTTGGCGGATCGGGAGGCAGTCGAACGACCGGCTCCCCGCGCCGCGTGGGCCGCAACCGCCCGCCGGGCCTACGAATGGCGTCCCTCGCCGAACGCCCCGTTGCGGAACGAGCCGGACGCCGCGCTTGACCGTTACGGCCTGATGAGCTTGTGCTACCTGATCGTGGCGGCGAGCCTGGCCCTTCGGCTGGTGGCCGGTCTGGCTTACGTATCAGTCTTGTGTCACCGCGCCCGGTCATTGCGTCACGGTCCCCTGGCGGACCTTCTGGCGCAGACCGCCCGCAAGGTCGGAGTGCACAGGTGCGTGGTGCTGGCCGTATCACGGCACGCGCACGTTCCGCTCCTGGCTGGCATCTGGAGGCCCACCGTCCTGCTGCCACACCACGCGGCGGCACGCCTGTCACAACAGCAACTCGAGTACATCCTGGCCCATGAACTTACCCACGCCCGGCGGTGGGACAACCTGGTGCTGCTGGCCCAGCGGGTAGCGGAGACGCTGCTCTTCTTCCACCCCTCCGTCTGGCTGTGTGGCCGGGCCTTGCGGCGCGAAGCGGAGGCGGCGTGTGACGACGCCGTGGTCCGCCGTTTGGCAGGGCCGGCGGAGTATGCCGACAGCCTGACCCGGACGGCTGAGATCTACGCCGGGCTCAGTCGCCGCCTGCTGGTTAACACTTTCGCATCCGCCGAGTCCAGTCTCGCGGTCCGCGTCCGTCAGATTCTGCGCGGTCCTGTCCGGCGAATGAGCGGTGCCCGTTTGGCAGCGTCGTTTGCCACGCTGGCTGCCATGGCGTGCCTGGGGCTTCCCGCGGCCCAGGCCCGCACCGTCAAGCTATCAGCCGGCCAAGGCGCCGGCCTTACGGCGACGAAAGGGGAACTGACCATGTCGTCGGCGCAGCAATACGGATTCCGCTATGACCCCATGCTTATTGTGGAGAACGATGCCTCGGTAGAGGGTGCCATAATTCGCACACTGGTATTCGAACAGGCCAAGCCGGGCGACGAGGCGCTGATGCAGGATGAACTCGGCAGTCTCAAGGTCTTGGTGAAGCCTGATGCCGAGGAGGAGGGTTGTGCGGTCAATGCGGAGAACCTGTTGCGTGCCGTGCGTCTCGGTGCCGATGAAAACCACCCCGAGGTTCGGCGGGCGCTGGACCTGCTGGACGTGCTGCCGCAGCGTCCCAGGGAGCCGATCACCGGCGGCGCCCTGCATGCACTCTGCGTCCTGGGGCGGGCTGATCACCCGATCATCCAAAACTCAGTGCGCATGAGCATCGAAGCGGCGGACGAGTGGATCAAGCCGCTTTCTGGCTGCCCCTGGACGCCATCCGGGGCTCTGCCTGCGTTGTGGGCGGCGCGAGAGGCGGTGGACACCACCGAGGTGGTCGAGCGTGGCTTGCGAGGTATACACGATCGGATGGACGACACCGGGTGTCTCGGTTTCATGGACCCCTGGAGTTTCGTTAACTGCGCTGCCAGTATCGACCTTCCGGTGGCGCGTGAGATTCTGGTCAAGCAGATTCCGATGCTCTTGAGAGCCCAACAGCCGGACGGAGGCTGGGGCGAACACACGTTCAAAGTCCTCGCGGCCTTGAAGCGGCACAACCTGCTGGACGAACTGCGTGCCAGGCCACCCCTGCCGCCTGACTGGAAAGTCGTCCGTTCGGTCCCCGCGCCCGAGGATGATCTCTGGGGTATCGTCTGGGACGGGCAACGTTTGTGGACCGGCCTGCGCTCAACCAACGAAGCGGTCGCGCTTTCACCGGAGGACGGCCGCATCGTCAGTCGGGTCAAGCTGCCGGACGGATACGGTCGCTGGCTCGGCTGGTGGGACGACCGCTTGGCTGTGACCCAAGGCAGCCCGCGTAAGCAGGACGCCAAGCGCCTGCTGCAGCTCGATCCCGGCGACGGGCGCCTCCTGCAGGAAGTCTCCCTGGATAAGCTGGAACACGTCGGTGGCGTCGTGCAGCTTGGTGCTGAGCTCTGGGTATTCGACGCGTTCTTCGGCTCGGAGTACGTCCTCGACTCCCACCGGCCGCGCCGGCCAACACAGACGCACGACGACGGAACCCTGCCCGTCGCCCTGACTGTCACCGCCAACCCGGCCGGTGACCAGTCCATGTGGTGCGTCGATGCTTGGTCTCCCTGGATCATCAAAACGCGTCACGACCGCAAGCTGCTGGATTGGGGCGAGAGGCCGTTCGGCAGCATCGCCGGAGTGGCTTGGGATGGCACGCAGTTGTGGGCAGTAGACGAGGCCAATCGTCGATTCTGTGTTATCGAGAAGACCGACACCGCCCCGCGACCGACAGCATGAGAGCTTCTTTGGCAGTCTGGCCAACAGGAACCATCACCTGAGCCGGCAGCCGGTCATACGCCCGCGACCGCGAGATGACGTGGCACCGTCTCTTCATTGCGGGGGCCCACTTGCCGGAGCTACGGCTTTCAGAAAAGGGAGGCGGCCGATGCCTGATGCGTTCAAGGTGAGTCAGGAGGACAGGCGTGGCTCGGAGTTCCGAGACTCCAACTTGGCCGGGGCCGAGTTTCGGGGCGTGAACCTGGCCAAAGCGAACTTCGAGGACGTGGATCTCAGCGGGGCTCGCTTCTTCAACGTCAACCTGCGGGGAGCGGAGATCGGCGCGGTTGACTTCGGCGGGGCGTCCTTTAGCTGCATGAACACGGGCGAGGACCGCGAGGGCATACCAGCCACGATCAAGAAGATCGAGCTGGACGACTGTACTGTAGCCAACTGTTACTTCAGAAACACGAAGTTCGTCGACTGCGACTGGGGTGGGGCCCACATCGACGGTGTGCCGGTCGCCCAGCTGATCGCCACCTACCACCAGCGGAACAAACGGGAATAGCCTGAAGGAGCGTGGGGTAACTACGGATCGGCACGCGCTCAACCACTGCGCCATGGACAGCAGCCGTAGGGTGCATCTCGATGCACCGCAAGGCCAGATGACACACGCCAACGCAGCGGGTGGTGACACACGCCGGCGCCGTCACAACGAAGTCGAGGGACCTGACACCCCGATTCGCCCCGGCAGGGGCGCAGGCGCTTAGCCCAGGTTGCGCAGTTTGGGAAGAATCGAAGCGATTTTCGGGCCGTCTGGGAGGGTGAAACGGCGGTGGCGCTAGCGCCAAGCGTAGTCCTGATCTCTA
>JANQGB010000915.1 GCA_028277545.1 Phycisphaerae bacterium
GTAGTTGCGGAGCTGCTCGTTGACCGTCTGCTGCACGAAGGTCTCAACCTCCGGGTTGAGCAGCCGCACCTTGGTCTGGGATTCGAACTGCGGCTCCGGCACTTTCACCGAGACCACCGCCGCCAAGCCTTCACGCCAGTCGTCTCCAGTCGGCGTCAACTTGCCCTTGAGAAGACCAGCCTTGCGGGCGTAGTTGTTGGCCACCCGCGTCAAGGCGCTGCGGAAGGCCGACAAGTGCATGCCCCCATCGATGTTCTTGATGTTGTTGGCGAAACAGATGATGTTTTCACTGAAGCTGTCAGTGTACTGCAGGGCGATGTCACAGCTAAGGCGCTGTTCTTCGTCCGTGGCCCGAAGACAGATAACATCCTTGTGCAGCGCATCGGCCCCGCCGCGCAGGTAGGTCACGAACTCCCGGAGCCCGTCATCGAAACAGAACTCCAGCTCCTTGCCGATTCGCTCGTCAACGATGCTGATGCGCAGGCCCTGGTTCAGGTAAGCCAGCTCGCGCAAACGGGACACCAGGGTATCCAGCTTGAGTTCGCAGTCGGGAAAGATCTCAGGATCCGGACGGAACTCGACCCTGGTGCCTGTCTTGCTGGTCTGCCCCACGACGTGCAGCGGCCCGGTGACCTCCCCGCGCGAAAAGCGCATGAGGTGGATTTGCCCGTCGCGACTGACCGCCACCTCAAGAGATTCCGCCAGGGCATTGACCACGCTGACGCCGACCCCGTGGAGACCGCCGGAAACCTTGTAGCTGTTACGGTCGAACTTCCCGCCGGAGTGCAGGACCGTCATCACGATTTCGAGGGCGGGCTTGCCATCCAGCGTAGGATTGTCGTGGCGCATCGGGCCAACCGGAATGCCCCGCCCGTCGTCCACGACCGTGCAGCTGCCGTCGTCGTTGAGCTTGACCAGGATATTCTTGCAGAACCCGGCCATGGCCTCGTCCACCGCGTTATCCACCACCTCATAGACCAGGTGGTGAAGCCCGCTGTGGCCGGTGCCGCCAATGTACATCGCCGGCCGCTGCCGGACCGCCTTGAGCCCCTCCAGAACCGTGATGTGAGACTCGTCGTACTCTTCTGCCGACGGCGGAACCGGGCCTGTCCCAGCGCTGACCTCATCCTGCGCGGGTTTATCCTCGGAACGCTCGTCCTGTGGCTCACTCATCTTCTGTTCTGCATCCTTCAGCACTCGGGCGCCGTACTCCCCGGGCCATCGCCCGAACACTCGCTACTGTCCTCAGAGGATGTCGCCGCCGACTCCTCGAACCCCAACTCGCCACGGCCGGCCACAAAGTCGATTCGCTCAAAATGAAAGTCCCGGCACTCCGCCTTCAGCAAAGCCTGCAACGGCGTGAGCCACCGAATCCTCATCGGCTGGACCAGCGACTCCTGATCCACCTGAATGGTCAGCCTGCCCCGGCCCGCCGAACCGAGCGTACACCGTCTGCGAAACTCCTCGTCTGTGCCCCGGGCGATGGTCTGCCTGAGACGCGATAAACGAGAGACCTCTCTTACCGGCCCCGAGTCAAGCAGCTCGCTTGCCAGCTTGCCAACTCGCGCTGCCCGCTCGGGTAACTGGCGATTGGCCCAGACTTGTGCAAGCTGCCTCTTATCCATGCTCTGCTTCCTGTCAGCCGTCAGGACAGGTTCACGGGCATAATCACGTACTCAAAGTCGTCGCCCACGCGCAGGATCCCGGGCCGGTTGGCCTCCTTCAAGTCCAGCGCTACCTCGTCCACATGGACAACCCTCAGGGCATCCACCAGGAAGGTCGGGTTGAAGGCGATCTCGATGGGCTCTCCCTCGTATTTCACTGGCATGGTCACCCGGGCCTCGCCCTGCTGTGGTGCCCGGCTGGCCAAGGCCAGCTCGTTGCTGCCGAAGGCGAACCGCACCCCGCGCGACTCCTCGTTGGTCAGCAGGGCCGCCTGCTTGACCGAGCTGAGCAACTCCGCCGTGTTAACGTGGACCCGCTTGTCGTTGTCCTGCGGGATCACCTCCAGATAGTTGGGGAAGTGCCCCTCCACCAGGGCCGCGCTCACGGTTGTTCGACGCCCACGGGCCAGGATCTGGTTCCCGGTGATCTGCACGCCAACTGCCTCGTCCGCTTCCCCGAAGATGCGCTGGCAGAGCCCCATGGCCTTGCTGGGGACGATGGCACTGGGCGTCGCCTGCTCGCCCGGCTTGACCTCGCCGACCGCCCGCGCCAAGCGCCGCCCGTCCGTGGACACCAGCGTCAACTGCTTGCCCTTCCGCTCCCAGAGCACGCCGTTGATGGCGTAGCGAGTGCTCTCCCGCGCCGTGGCGAACGCGGTCCGCTCGGCCAGCCGGTGCAGCACCTGACCGTTGACCTCGAAGTCCGGGCCACCGGACATAGTCGCGACCGCGGGAAACTCCTCCGCTTCCTGGGCGTTAATCTGAAAGTGGCTGCCCGCACCGCGCAGATGACACATGCCCGAGGTGGCCTCTATCTCCAGCGTCTCGTCAGCCGACTCTCTCACAATCGCCCCCAGCTTCTCAGCCGGCACCAGCACCTGTCCTTCCTGCTCCACCTCGACCTGGGTCACCACACAGCGCAGCCCGATTTCAAGATCGGTGGCCTCGAGTTCCAAGGCATCCGGCAGAGCACGCACGAGCACACACTGCAGAATCGGCTTGGGAGTCCGCACAACCGCCA
The DNA here is from genome assembly GCA_028277545.1 of Phycisphaerae bacterium. Lineage (GTDB taxonomy): Bacteria > Planctomycetota > Phycisphaerae > UBA1845 > UBA1845 > JANQGB01. The sequence goes on from JANQGB010000915.1 coordinate 2,686, forward strand.
CGCTTCCGCTTTGGCTCAAAGCCTCCGCCAGTTCCTGTCGGTTCACTCGCAGCTTCATGAATCTCGTGTCCTCCGATTGTGCGGCATTCACTGTTGTGGGTTGTCTACTGTAGGGTTCCCTTATCCTTTTCTAAGTACACCCTATGCTCTGTGAAAACCGTGAAATCCCCGATAACCGTCTTGCCAACTAACTGATACGAAAATGGTTAAGAGTCATTTCGTCAAGCATTTCCTGTGGAAAGCTCCGTGCCATCCCTGGCAGGGGAGGTGCGAGTTGCTCACAAGGGCGCGGGGCACACAGGCCGGGCCGGGGTTTTCCTGCGGCTGCCCACCTCGGCCACCACAGGTCGAGTGAAATCCTCACTCGCTGTCGTGCCGACCGTGCCGTATTTGCTCGATCATCTCCTCGAGGGCGTGGTTGAAGCTAGGGTCCTGCTTACGCCGCTCGGCAATCCGCCGCGTGGCGTGAAGCACAGTCGTGTGGTCCCGGCCGCCGAAGAAGCCGCCGATCTCCTCCAGGCTCAACGGCGTCAGTTCGCGGGCCAGGTACATGCATATCTGCCGCGGGTAGGCGATGGACTTGGTGCGTTTCTTGCTCAACAGCTCCGATCGCTTAACCGCGAATCTGCCGGTAACCTCGTCCACGATCTCGGGAATGGTGGTCCGGCGAAGTTCCTCACCGGTTAGGGCTTCGTAAGCGACGTCGTGCGTAATCCGCCCGTCGCGTGTCTGGCTCAAGGCGTCCACCCGCAACAGGGCGCCCTCCAGCTCGCGCATGTTCGAATCCACCTTGCCGGCAATGAACCGGACCACTTCCTCCGGCACCTCGATGCAGCGCAGCTTGGCCTTGTTGCGAATGATGGCTATGCGAGTTTCGAGACAAGGCCGATCCATCAGGGCCACCAGGCCGGAGTTGAAGCGACTGACCAGCCGCTCTTCGAGGCTCGGGATCTGGGACGGCGGGCAGTCGGCGGAGAGGACAATCTGCCGTTGCGACTGGTGCAGCGTGTTGAAAGTGTGAAAGAACTCCTCCTGGCTGCGCTCACGCTCAGCCAGGAACTGGATATCATCGATCACCAGGGCGTCGACGTGCCGGTAGCGAAAGCGGAACTGGTTCAGGGCTCCGCGCTCTACGGCCTCCAGAAAATGGTTGGTGAAAGTTTCACAGGAGATGTACATCACGCGCAGGGGCGCGGAGTCGCCCAGGACCTCCTGGCAGACGGCTTGCAGCAGGTGTGTCTTGCCGAGCCCGGTAGCACCATGGACGAACATGGGGTTGTAGGCCTTGCCGGGCGACTGAGCCACGGCCACGGCGGCGGCGTGGGCCAGTCGGTTGCAGGGCCCGGTAACAAAGTTGTCGAAAACATGATCGGGATTAAGCGTCAACTGCCCGTCCTCCATTTCGAAGGAGAGCGGCAGACTCGCC
>JANQGB010000950.1 GCA_028277545.1 Phycisphaerae bacterium
GCAGGCGATCTTCTCGGCCGCACCCGAGTCGACGTCGATCTCGACGAGGTAGCTCACGTCGTAGTTGCCCTCCCCGGCCGTGGTGCCGTAAAGGGTTCCGTCGACCATCGCCAGGCCGTAGAGGTTGTCGTAACCGGTGTCGCCGACGACGCTCACCCGACCAAAGCGGTGGCTGCCGGTATCATAGTTGACCTTGCCCAGCTTCCCGCCCGCCAGGGCGACGTACAGCTGCGAACCGTCGGCGCCGAAGGCCAGGTCGCCCGCGGAGTCCCAATCCATGTGGGCCGAGGCGACGACCTCCCACTGCTTGTTCCTGCCCTTGCCGGTCAACTGGAGCTTCTGGAAGCGGCCTTGGGCCGAGGCGACGTACAGGCTGCCGTCGTCGTCGAAGGCGGCGGCGTTGACGCTGCGGTCCATGGCCTTTCCCTTGCGCTTGACCGGCTGCATCTCCCACTTGGCCTGATGCCCCGCGGGGTCCGGTTCGATGGTGAACAGGTGAGCGGCGCCGCTGGCGGAGCCGTTGGACCAGCCCACGCCGTACAGGCGGCCGTCGGCGCTGTAGGCCAAATCGGTGGTATACTTGCGGCCGCTCATCTCACCCAGGTCGCTCTTGACGCCACTCACGGTGTCATAGGCGTACAGGTGCGACGAATGGCGACCTCCCGACTCAGCGGTGAGATAGACCAAACCTGCGTGGGAAGGGGCGGTGACGGCAGCCAGAACGACGGCGGAAAGGAAAAGTGCGGTGGTACGCTCCATGGCGGTCTCTCCAGTGTGAAAGGAGCCTCGAACTTGCTCGTACACATGGACCGTACGATTCCCCTTTCCTCCGTGCCAATCGGGTGGGAAATACCAAGCCGCGGCCGGTTTCGCCTGACGGCTACGCCGTGCGAACGAGACGCATAGGGCGACAGAGAGAACCTGGAATCCTTTCAACGCCGGGCGCCGGGTGCCACGGCTGCGTTTTCCGCAGCCGTGCTGCCCGCGCAGGCGGCACGGCTGCAAACTTCGCAACCGTGGCACCCGCCGTCGCTGCGGGTATCCTGTCCCAGGTACTTTTGAGGGGCACCGTGCAAACCAAGGAAAGCGCTGGCCGCCGGCAGCCTGGGCAACCCACACGATCGGTGGGACAGAACACTAGACCCCCAGCAGCTCTGCGAGGGGGTCGAAATGCGGGGGAATGCGGACGAGGATGAGGAAGGCGATGTTGGCGGCGGTAAACAGATCGTAGGGAAGGGTGGCGCGGGGGTAGCGCCAGATTTTGAGCTTGTCGAACAAGCGAGGGCTTTGACGCGGGTCGAGCAGGGGATTCTGGCCGGCGGCGACTCGGCGGGTGTAGTCGATCCGGGCCCAGACGGTCAGCATCGGCAGCAGGGCCTGTTGGATCAGCAGGGCGGGGACGTTGTGGGCGAACACCGCGAAGAGGATCGCCGCGCAGCGCTCGCCCCGCTGCCAGTAGCCCACGGTGCAGAACTCGATGAGGTCCTCGGCCCGGGCGCGGGTATAGGAAACCATCAACCCGGCGAAGATCGCCACGATCGGCAGCAGCGTGTAGGTCAGGTTCGACCGCAGCGCGAAGTAGAAGGCGATGCCCAGGTAGATCGCGAAATCGCTGAACCGATCGAGCGTCGAGTCGAGGAACGCACCGAAGGTGGTGGCCTTGCCGCCCAAGCGGGCGACGGCCCCGTCGAGCATGTCGCCGGCGCTGCACAGCAGCAGCAGCACACCCGCGACCAGCAGGTACGCGTTGGGGGCGTATTGGTCGGCCGGGCCTGGAGTAAGCGTCCATCCCAGCGACGCCCCCGCCCCCACCGCCAGGGCCGCCCCGGCGGCAAGGCTCAGGATCAGCGCGCAGACCGTCAGCGTGTTGGGCGTAACACCGAGACGGATCAGGCGGCGGGCGATGCCGTCGCGCCCGTTCGCGAAGGTGGCTGCGATGACCGTACCGAACATGCCGAGCACTGTACGACAGGCGAACCGGTCGGGCAAGCGGGGCGGCGGAGCCCGAGCGAGTCACTTCG
>JANQGB010000973.1 GCA_028277545.1 Phycisphaerae bacterium
CGCCGCCAGCCGAACCCGCCGACCCGATCCAGGTGGACCAAACCGGGGAGTCGGTAGCTAACCTGATGCAGGAGGGGCACGACGCGTTTAGCGCGGAGGATTGGACTGCCGCCGCCAAGGCCTTCCGTGCCGCCGCAATTACCGACGATCAGCGGGCTGACGCCTGGCACTGGCTGGGTGTGGCTCTCCGCAAGCAGGGCAATCACGCAGAATCGCGGGCCGCCACGCAGCAGGCCCTGAGTATCGAACCGGACTATGCCGAGGCGCACACCAACCTCGGCAACCTGCTGTACCACGAGGGGCGCCATATCGCCGCCATGGAGGAGCTGCGGCTGGCTATCGATCTGAAACCGGACCTGGCCGAGGCGCATCTGACCTTGGGCGTGGTGCTGCACGTGATGAGTGATCACGACGAGGCCGCCGCTGAGTACCGGCGGGCCCTGGAACTCGATCCCGGCAGTGCGATAGCACACACCAACCTGGGCATGATACTGGAAGGGCAGGAGCGGCTTGAGGAGGCCATCGAACACTTCCGGGCAGCCATCCGGCTGAATCCGGACTACGCAGCGCCGCGCCACGGCCTGGGCAAGGCGTTGTGGCTGGCCGGGCACGCTGACCAGGCGGTTGAGCAGTTTCGCGAGGCCATACGCCTGCGCCCGGACTTCGCGGTGGCTCACTACAACCTGGGGGTGATATACGGTGAGTTGTTGAGATTTTCCGAAGCGCGGGAGCAAATGCGCATCGCAGCCGACCTGGGCTACGACGTGCCGGCCGACGCCATCGACGCTCTGAACCAGGACCGACCGGTCCCCACCGTTCCGGCGGGTCAGGGCGAGGCGGCCGCCGTCAACGGAGACCAGGGCTGAACCGCCCGTCGCCAAGATCGAGCCGCGGACTTCAGTCCGCGCGGACGTCCTTACGCGGTGCAGCGTTCGTCGCAGGTGACATCCGCGCAAGCTGAAGCTTGCGGCTCGTCAAAGAAAGGTACATGTGGCAACGGCATCCTGCCGGTGAGCGTGTGGCACCGGCATCTTGCCGGTGCGGTTTTGGGGAGGATGATCACAATCGAATCGCTGCGCTGAGCCAGTAGTCTTAGCAGAACTCTAACAACCAGGTGATAACTTGCGGCGTAACCGACCGGTACGCTGTCGCGGACTGGGAAGATATCACAGCCCCGCAAACGCAGGACTCCCACGGCGGCAGAGGGCGGGTAAGTAGTGGCATGCGGGTCGTGAAACGGATATAGTTACCAGGGCGGGATTTCAATATTGGGAGAGCGGTCAGCCCCATGGATGAATCACTCCAGAAGAAGCTCTTGATCGGGGTCCTGTGCGCGTTCGTGATCGGCGCCGGCTACTACGTGTGGTCCAGCTTCGGCGATGATGCCGTCACCAAGACAGCCAACACCCGGACGTTGATGGACTCCCAGACCGGCGAGTTGTTCGAGGTCGAAGTTACCCCGGACTTCCCGCCTTACCCCCACGAGAATCCCAAGACCAAGACCAAAACGCTCTTCCCCACCGAGGTGTGCTGGAAAGGCGAGTGCCTCGACCGCGGCGGCACGCCCACCATCCTGAACCGGTGGCTGGGCAGTGACGAACCGACCTACTGTTCGGTCTGTGGCAGCCTGGTCCGGGACCACAACCCCGGCCCACCGCGGGGTGAAGGGCAGTAAGCAAGCGAATTGCAAGAGTCTGCGAACGACGGTGAGAAGCCATGAAGATTGGAAAGAATCAAAACGATCGACAGAGTCAGCGGCCGGCTGACGGCCGGGGGTTTACACTGATCGAGCTGCTGGTGGTCGTCTCCATCATCGCCCTGCTGATATCCATACTCTTGCCGTCATTACGCTCCGCCCGCGAACAGGCCAAAGTGGTGACCTGTATGGCCACGCAGAGCGGAATCGGCAGAGCGGCCGCCAGCTATACCTCGCAATACAACGAGTGGCTGCCAGGATCGCCGGGGACGACGGGCACTCAACTGCTGGGGCATCCCGATAGCGGCGGCTGGGCCGACGAGGAGGTCGAGATGCCGCCCGATGCCGGGCCGGTCCAGGTCTGGGATTGGGCCACGCCGCTGCAGATGTACACCCATCTGCCCACCAACCGCGCCAAGAAATGGCGCGTCCTGGTAGACGAACTCAAGTGTCCCAGCAATCAGTTTCTGTCTATCCCTTACCCCATGGGGCCAACGGCGCAGTGGCCCGTACAGCCCATGGTCAGCTACAACACACTGCGACAGTTCATGTACTGGGCCAGCGGGGCTCCGTCGTTCGAGGCGAGCGCGCCGCCGTGGCTGACAGAATCAACCCAGATCCCACAAGGCTACTCTCCGCGATTGTCTAAGCTCGGGCACCCAGCCGACAACATCTTCCTTACCGACGGCTCGCGTTACACGCCTGACAGCGGCCAGGTCGATCATGACGTGGATTGGAACGCAGGCTTCGGAGGTGGTTTCTCCGACGGCGGGCCGACGCTCAAAGCCGGCACCATCGATGTGGGATACTTGCGGGCTTTCCGGGTTGACCGCACTTTGGCACCCCTGACTTATCGGCATAAGCGCGCCAAGGACATCGGAATCGTCGTTTCGTACTTCGACGGCCACGGAGCGTACATGACAGAGCAAACGTCACGATTCCCCGATCCGTGGTGGCCGAGGGGAACGCGCATTCCCCCCTTTGAGATGAACTCGCTATCGTTGGCGACTGTTTCTCACCATCTCACCACAGGCGATGGCGCACCGTACTACCTGGTTCGCCGGTGATTCCAGCGAGCGACACTCCAAAGAGTGACGCAGTAGCCTAGTTGACTTGTTGCGTCAAAAGGCAAGGTGCATCTCGATGCGCCTGCTTTCGATGGCGTCGCCGTCGACTGAGCTGGCACATCAAGATGCACCCTGCGACTCTGGACGTCCATCATCAGGCGGCAAGTAGATAGCATTCCTTGGAAGACAAGGAGGTCAGCTCTCTGGCGGCCTGGAGGGTCGCAGGCACGTAGCCACGGATGGAGCGAAGCGGAATCCGTGGAACGAGCGAACATCTATTCCTCCTGTGCCCCGGAGGGTCACAGGAATGCAGTCGAGCGCAGTAGGGTGCATCTTGATGCACGTTCTCTCGATGGAGTCGTTGTCGACTGAGTTGGTGCATCAAGATGCACCCTACGAATCTGCACGCCAGCCGGTACCGCTGAGCCCGCTTCGAGCGGGCTTCTCGCGGCTCGGGTCTACCCTTCAGTCACGCCAGAACCGCTGGGTTCGTCACAATGCGTCACATCTGTCGCTGCCCAGGTCTGAAGACAACCATCGAGAACCCCGGTGAACCGGAGTCAGGTTTGAGGTCGCACGTCTGCTCAACCCGGCATGAATGCCGGGCCTAGCGCGCTCGGGAGGTAGTCAGCGCGGACTGCAGCCTGCGGCTCGTTGTTGTGAGCCGCAAGCGAGGTAGGGTGCATCTTGATGCACCTTCTCCCGATGGAGTCGCCGTCGACTGAACTGGTGTATCAGGATGCACCCTACGAATCTGGACGTCCATCATCAACCGGCAAATAGATAGCGGTCCTTGGAAGACAGGGAGGTCAGTTCTCTGGCGGCCTGGAGGGCCGCAGGTACGTAGCCACGGATGGAGCGAAGCGGAATCCGTGGAACGAGTGAACATCTATTCCTCCTGTGCCCCGGAGGGTCACAGGAATGTAGCGCGGTAGAGTGCATCTTGATGCACCTTCTCTCGGTGGAGTCGTCGTCGACTTAGCTGGTGCATCAAGATGCACCCTACGAATCTGGTGTGGACCGTCGCTCATTAGTGCAAGGAAGGGGCACCCTTTCGGTCAGCTTCTCTGATGGGTAAACCCGGACCACGAGAAGCCCGCTGAAAGCGGGCTCCACGACAGACGGTGGCATCCATAAACCCGGCATAAATGCCGGGCCTAGCGCGTAAGCGAGGCAGTCGGTGCAACTGGAGTCGGCGGCTCGTTGGTGCGAGCCGCAAGCTTCAGCTTGCGCGGACGTTCACCAGCGATGAACGCTGCATTGCGTAACAATGTCCGCGCGAACTGGAGTCCGTAGCGAGGCAGGGTGCATCTTGATGCACCTTCTCTCGATGGAGTCGTCGTCGACTGAACTGGTGCATCAAGATGCACCCTACGAAGCTTCAGCTTGCGCGGACGTTCACCAGCGATGAACGCTGCATTGCGTAACGATGTCCGCGCGGACTAAAGTCCGCGGCTCGTTAATGTGGTCCGCGCGGACTGAAGTCCGCGGCTCGTTATTGTGGTCCGCGCGGACTGGAGTCCGCGGCTCGTAACTGAAACTATCACGGCCGCCGCCTGGGCACGATACGTGGTGTGGACCGGCCGAAGTGGCCTGGGCCGTAGGTTTCGTTGGTGTGGGTCACGCCGTGGCATTCGAGCGTACAACTGCCCGAGTGGACGCCTGTATCGCGGAACTCGATCACGCCGGTTCCCTGGACGGGCCGCACAATCGTGGTGTCGAAGTTGATCAGGTGGGTGTGGTCCGAGCCGCGGCTCTGGACCAGGCTTACGCCGTGCGGATCGTGGCAGGCCGAGCAGGGTGTGCGGGCGGCTTCGATGTGCAGGCGGTGATACGAAAAGCTCTGGTCCGACAGGATGCTCCTCCGCTGGTGGCACTTGTAGCACATGGCGTATTCGTATTCCGACTCCACGGTGTCATCCCAGACCGTGTAGTTCCGCTCCAGCAGGAAGTCGTGGATTGAGCCGTGCGGGCCGTCCGGACCGCTGCCGCCGGCCCGCGGGCCGGCGTCGTTGTTGTGACAGTCCGTGCAGCGGATCAGCGCCCCGCGTGCCAGCCCCGGTATCAGGCTGACCGTATCTTGGCTGGCCGACGAGACCACCAGCGGGTGATAGCTGGGATTGCCGGGCGCGAATTTGAGTCGCAGGTTCGCGGTCTGTGACTGCCGGCTGATGCGGCCGCGGATGTCAATCGCCGAGTCACCGTGACAGCGGAAGCATACTTCGTACTCGTACTGGGCCGTGTCGATCAGGGTGCCGCCAAGGGTCACGCCGCGCACGCCGGTCAGCGTGGGGCCTATGGGCACGTACGCGGGACCGCCGGTCGGCGAGGTCGCGGCGTGCGGGTTGTGACAGTCCGCGCACTCGACGTGCACGCCCGCGCCGGAAGGCGTCTCCACGGGATCGTGCTCGCCGAGATACCGCCGCGGGTCGTGGACGCTGAGCTTGTCGATCTCCGCCAGGATGTTGGTGCTGGCCACCCGCCCGTCGTGGCAGCTGAGGCAGTTGTCCTCCTCGTTCTCGTGGATCAGGAGTCGCTCCCGCCCGCCGGCGGTGTGCGAGCGGTGACAGCTCCGGCAGGCGTTCTGCGCCACGGTGGTGTATGGCCAGTCCCCGCCGGCGGCGCCGATCACCGACGCGCCGGCTATACGGTGAGAGGCAGACCCCCAGCCTTCCATGATGTGACAGGCGACACACAAGGCCCCGTGTTCGTTGGGTTGCACCAGGAAATCGCCGTGCGAGTTGTTATGCGGATCGTGACAGGACGTACATTGCAGTTGGCCGCTGGCGTCCAGCCGCACCTCGGGAGGCAGGGCCGCGGGGTTGGCCAGTTGAAGGTCCGAGGCCGCCAGTCCGGAGGTGTAGTGGAAGCTGATGGGATGGTCGTCGGAAAGGTCGGTGCCCAGGTTGGTCAGTCCGGCCGGGATGTAGTCGCCGCCGCTCATCAGGATGCGGTCCTGCCGGCTCAAGACACTCCCCAGGGCAATAGTCCCGTCGTGGCAGCTCAGGCAGAGCTTGCTGGAACCCGTCGGCTGGCCGGGCTGGGCGTCGAGCGTGGAGGATTGGTAGATGGTGTAGCTGGAGGCGGGCAGGTCACGGTTCCAGAGAGGCCGGGCGCCGTTGGTGTTGTGCGGTGCGTGGCAGAAGATGCACACCTGGCTCTCCCCCACCGCCCGAACCTTGCCCCGGCCACTGGCCGACAGGTTGTGGACCGTGTCGGACACGCGATCCTGCGCCCCAGCCATCGACCAGCCGCAGGCGAGCGCCATACCGACAGCACAGCAGACTCCTCTGGCACGCTTGCGCTTCATGGCAACATCTCCCGTCACAACCCGTTGGCCCGGGCCGGAGAAGAACCCTCCGCGGCGTCGATCGAGCCGGCAGCCGCCGCCCGCCCGACGTACTGGAACACCTGCAACCGTCCATTATACGAATCGCAGACCCAGATGCGGTCCCGGGGGTCGATGAAGATACCGTTAGGAAGCCAGAACTCGGCCGGTGCCGACCCTTCGTGCCCGAAGAACAACAACAGCCGCCCGGCGCCGTCGAATATCTGGACGTTCTCGAAACGGGCGTCCACGACGTAGAGGTTTCCGTCGCTGTCGAATGCGATGCTCTTGGGCAAAGCGAAGTCGCCCGGAGCGTCGCCCACCTGCCCCAGGGTCATCAACGGCTCGCCCTGAAGGCTGAGTGCCTGCACGCGGCTGTTGCCCGTATCCACGATCCAGATCCTGTCTCCGTTAGCGGCGATGTCGCTGGGGAAGTTGAACTCGCCGGGGGCTTCCCCGCGCCTGCCTATGATCCGCCGCAGGGTGCCGTCGAGCCCCATAATCTTGACGTCGTGGGCTGACGTATCGACCACCCAGAGCTGGTTCAGCCGGGCATCGTAATGCAGGGCAGCCGGCCGCATCACGTCCTCCGGCAGCCGCAGAGTCTCCAGGTAGGCCCCGTCGCCGGCCGAGAAGCGGTGGACGGCTACGGCTTCGGAATCGCACAGGTACAGCGAGTTGTCCGGCCCGGCCGCCACGTCAACCGGCGTGAGCAACGGTGTGTCACCCGCCGTGGTTATGCTCTGGTAGGCCCGGTTGGCCAGATCAAAGAGGT
>JANQGB010001027.1 GCA_028277545.1 Phycisphaerae bacterium
CACCGAGAACACCGGCAGCCGGTCCGCCGAGCGCCGCACGGACTTCGCCTACAACCGCCTGGGGCAGCTCACTACCCGCACCGCCCGGAATCAGGCCAGCGACGGAACACCGCTGCCCGATCAGGTAACGCGGTATCGCTACGACACGCTGGGCCGCTGTCTGCGAATCGTGTATCCCGACAGTTCCGACGATCCCGAGGACGAGGACTGTACCGACTGCGTCCGAATCGCGTACGACCTGGCCGGGCGCACGGAATCCCGTCGCGACCAGCGCGGCCTGCTGACCGACTTCGAATACGACGACCGCGGCCTGCTGATCAATCGAGCCGCAACCATCGGCCGCCAGACCATCCAGGATCACTACGCCTACGACCCGCTGGGTCGCCTGACCCTGGCCGAGCGCGGTACGCCGGAAGACCCTGACGCCGTCTCCAGCGTCGCGATGGACTACGGTGCCCTGGGGCATCTCGACTACCAGACGCAGACCACCGGCGGTGTCACACACCTCATCGACTACGATCACGATCAGGCGGGCAACCGCAAGGCCGTGTCGTATCCCGGCAGCACCGCCCTGACCTACACCGCCACCGCCGTCAACCAGGTGGACGACGTGTTGCTCAACGGACAGCCGTTCCTGGACTATGGTTATCGTGGCAGCCGGTTCGACACCCGTCGGGTCACCACTCCCCACAACGTTGTTTACGAGGTGGGCGTGGCGTACGACGCTCACTCGCGAATCAATCGCTTCGAGAATCTCCTGGAGAAGCACGCTACCCGCGAGCCCATCGTCTCGTACGCCTTCACTCACGACAACAACGGCAACCCTCGCACCCAGGTCGCCGACGGTATGCCCGAGTTCGAGGCCGACGACCGAGTCTTCAACGTCGATCTCTTCGACCGCTTGGTCGGGACGTCCTACGGCGACACCCTCGGCGCGGACTCGACCGTCCTGGACCTGCTCGGCAACCGCGAATCACACACCAACCGAACGGGTCAGACAACCGCATACGACCTGGCCAACCCGGCCAATGAGTTGGCCGCGGTCAACGGCCAGCCGGTCAGCTACGATGCGGCGGGCAACCTCTCGGTAGATGAGGACGGCCGGCAGTACTCCTACGACGAGCGTAACCTGCTGACCAGCGTGACGGCGGCGGGCGGCACTGTCCTGGCCAGATACACTTACGACGCCCTGGGCCGGCGGATCGTGGCCGAGTTCGCCCCGGACGACCCCGCCGCGGCGGTCACCACCCGCTACTACTACGACGGCCTCACCGTCATCGAGGAGCGCGACGCCGACGACCGGCTGGTGCGCTACCACGTCAACGGGGCCCAGTACGCCGATGAGCACGTGGCCACCTTCGACGGCCCCGGCTCGGGCCGCGAGGCCGGCGATTCGGTCTACTACCTGCTCAACGCCAATTACTCGGTGGCCGGCACCGGCGACGCCAGCGGCTCGGACATCCAGCGGCTGAACTTCACGCCCGACGGGCTCTTCGTCAGCACCGAATGCGTGGCGGCCGACGTCAACTGCGACGGGTCCGTCGATGCGGCCGACCTGCAACTCGTCAACCTGGCCCTGGGTTCATCGGCGGGCGATCCAGACTGGAACGAAGCGGCCGACATTGACGCCAGCGGCAGCGTCGAGCTTGACACCGACCTGCGGGCGGTTCGCGATGCCCTGAGCGGCGGCGGAGCCAGGGCCCGCGACGCCGTCCCGGCCACGCCGCCCAACGGCACCTTCGCCCTCCACGGCCGGCCGCTCGACGTCCTGCCCGACGGGCACACCCTGCTGTACGTCCGGGCCCGCTACTACGACCCCCAACACGCCCGCTGGCTCCACCGCGATCCGGAAGGCTACGTGGACGGGGCCAACCTTTACGAGGCCTTCGCTGGCAACGCTCTTGCGAACACCGACCCGACCGGAACGGAGATCTGGGTGACGGCCGAACAGGTCGTGCTGCCCCGTCCCGGTGGCCGCAGATATCTGGCGGTTCATTACACCCTCCACAAGGATGCGTTCTCGAAGGGCATGTTCGCGGGCCTCGTCTCATACAGTGGTGTTCATTCCGAGCGAATCGGAAGCGAGTACTTTGAACTCAACGGCGACCTGCGCTGGGGCCAGTACCTCGAGAAGCACGCTGAGTGGATGCGCCAGAATTTCGAGACGCTGGCGGTGGAGAATGCGAACATCTCTGTCCAGGAGTTGGCGGTCAAGTTTGCCGTGACTGGCGCCGTTGCTGCCCCGGTTGCCGCAGCCGTTGCACCTGCGGCGAGTGCGGGCTTCGCGACGACGACGGTGGGGATCACCGAGACGACCCTTGTGGGAAGTATCGCCGCGTCGTCAGCTACCGGAGCATTGTCACTAAGCGCCGGCGAAATGGCCAGCGAGGCGATTCTGGGTCGTAGTGCCGAGGAGATAGCCGAAGCGGGCGCAACGGGTTTTGTCCTGGGCGGCCTCGCCGGAGCACCATTCGGCGCGCTGGGGGAGACAGGGCTCACGTCAGCAGCGACCGCCAGAGGTGTCATCCCGCCGAGTGCCGCAAGGAGCGGTTTGCGAGTTAATCGCCAAGCTGGCAACTCTGCAAGGGGTCACGTTGCTGCACGGGAAGCTCCAGCCGCAATAGAGCAGAATCTCAAGGTAACTGGGGGCGGGGAGACCGGGTTGAGTTCGGCAATGGCGGCTGAGAGGGCGGTCGGTGCCCGGGTCGCCCCAGTGATGGGGAGGGGGGTTCAATCGAGGGATGCACTCGGGAGGTTTGCCTCTCGCAGGCCTGGCCAAGCGATCCCTGGCGAAACCGCAGTTGATGACTTCGCCGCCCATGCCCAGCGAAATGGGATGGACGTCATTGGTCGGGGCGTTCAGGTCAACACCCCGTTTGGCCCGAGACGCTACGATCTTGTGGTCAGAAACCGCGCCACGGGGAGAGTTACCGGGGTTGAGATCAAGTCGTCTCCGTCAGCTTTCACGAGGTTTGACGAGGCTGCGCGACACCAATTTGCCGCAGATAGACTACTGAATACTCAAGGAGGTCGCGAGGCCGTTGGACAGCACAAGGGCTTGTTCATCGACGACACCATGAAGATTCTGTGGGATGCTCCGTGATGTCGATTTCGCTTGTACAGCAATTGCACGAACTCCTTGTTGAGCGTTTCTCGGCGATAGGCTTTGCGACTTTGGGCAGACTGACGTACGTTCGGGAGGTGACGCCGGACTGCAGTCAACTGATCGCCGTAGCAGCGAGGCGCGAGAGTGCGAAGCTCAGGTTCACATGTATACTTAAGCTACGATTCAAGAGCATAGAATCGATGCTCAGGCCGGATGCCGACGACGAGTCTTACTCAACTGCATCGTGCCCGATTCACTTGCTGCGTCGAGAGCGAGGATTCTATGATTGGGAGGGTGGCGACTCAGAAGAGTTGACGATCGCTGCCGACAGTCTTGTGGCCGAGGTCATTGCCGTAGGTCTACCCTTTCTTGACAGGTTCTCGGATGTCCGAGAAGTCAAGGAGGAGTTGTCGGCTTCGTCCGTCTCAGAGTATTTCACGCTCAGCCCCCATCAACAGGCCAGCACTCTAGCGGCCATTCACCTCGCCCAAGGTGAGCGAGCAGAAGCTGAGTCGGTTCTTACTCGCGCCCTTGACGACCCGCGCAACCAGCATCCGGGAAGGAAACGACGACTTCAGGAAGTCCAAGAGCGGCTTCTGGGAAAGTGAGGCCCCGTGCCATGAGCGGTGTGGCTTTGATCGTCTATGGGGCGATCAACCCGGACAACGAGTATTCGGCGAGCGCCTGGTTGGCTGTGTTCTACGATGAGGCTGGCAACCTGGCCGTGGACGAAGCTGGACGACAATACTTCTACGACGACCGAAACCGAGGCTCCGAAACGGGGACGCGGCTAGTCTTCTGTGCTCGCTGTGCTCGCTGGGCGCGGCTGTCTAGCTGGGGTGGCTCGGCACTAGTCGTCGTTGCGCGCACCGGAGAGGTGATGAACAGGGAGTGGCCCACATAAACATCAGCCCACAAGGCGCTCGATGGGATGAAACCGACGCGAGTTCCCCGTCGGGCTGCATCGAATTAGAGCAACAGCCGAACGTGACAGAAAGAGGATGTTAGCAAGATGGACTGCCCACAGGTATCGATTCACGGTCGCTCGAACCGCAAGGCAGCGTCGCCCGTGGTATTGTGTGGCGGAGATTGGCGCAGCCACTTCGGTCACGGCGCGATCCAGGCACGCGTCCTTGGCGTTGTCCTGGCAGCAATAGCGTGTGGATCGACTTCTGCTCTGGCCGACATCAACGAGCACGCTTACGCGCTGCACCTGTCCGGCGTCGGCTCGTCGGGTGCTCAGGTTACGGTTGACGAGGGGTCGGCGTTTGGGGTGGAGTTGTTGGTGTCGGTGGAGACGGCCCTGGCC
>JANQGB010001049.1 GCA_028277545.1 Phycisphaerae bacterium
GTGCGGGGGCACCCTGGACCTCCGCAGGGGAGGTCGTCGAGCAAGTCGACCGCAGCGATGTCAAGTATACGAGGCCCCGCATTCGTGGCGGGTCTGACCAGGACGCTGTCGTGGCCACGGCAGGATTCGAGGCGTCCGCCCACGGAGGTGTGTGCCCCGGCCCTCCAGCGTGTCGACCTCACACAGGTGGGCTGGTTCTGCGGTGCGCCGGGCCAAGTCAAGGAGGAGAAACAGAATTAGACTGCGGGCGGCCACAGGAAGTGACGAGGTGTGTCGTCGGTTGCAGTCAAGCTGAATGTGGCTGGTGCGACAATGAGTTACACGCAGGTCCCCGCGGATAGGCTGCCGTTCTTGGGTACGGTGACGGTTGGCGGGTAGCCCGCGCGCTGCGTCCGAGCTTACCGAATCGACAGAAGTGTCGGTAAACGCGGCAAGATGGTAAAGGTGCGATCATCCGGAAGATGGAGTGACTCGGGCCGGGTGGCGGAGGGCGATGAGGTTTCCAGGGCGTGGTAAGCGTCCTAATGTACACTAGGACCAAGGCCACTCGTGCCACAGACGCAGGTTCACCGGCGCCCGCGCGAGGTTTGACAAGTGACACTGACGTCGCCCGATCACCGGACGGGCGCCGTACTCGGCGCCGCTCGCCCGACAGAGGCCACCCTGGCCACGGTGTGTCCGTGCCCCTGCTCCTCGTTATATCGGACGTCCAGACGGTGATTCCCAGCGCGTGCGCGAGTCTGGGCAGACACGGCGTTCTTCGGATCAGCAGAGCGTGCTTCCGCAGGATCGGCGTTGCAGGGCGACCAAACGCCACTGAATCGGACCCGGTGTGCTCCACCGGGTGCCCCGATAAGTTGACAGCACCCCCGGTCAACGATACTCTAAATTGTGTGTGTGCCTGAGGGCGGAGCGTACGGCGCCAGCCGATATGCTAAGGGCAGACAATCCTCAAGCCACGGATTCTGTCGCAGTGTCTACCAAGGAGTTGGCCGGTGGCAGGCGGGTCTGGTCGAGCAGTGAAGTGGCAGCGCTACGAGGCAAAGTACCTCGTGACCGAGAACCAGGCTGCGGCGATTCGTCAGTACTGTCTGGGGCACCTGCCACGCGATCCTCACTCCCTCAAACAGCCTGGGCATCGGTATCCGATTCAGTCAGTCTATCTTGACTCGCGCAACGGCGACCTGCTCAGACACACGCTCGACAGGCATTCCCACCGCTTCAAGCTCCGCGTTCGCACCTACCGACATCGTAACGCGGGATGCGACGTACCGAGCGACGCGCCGGCGTTTTGCGAAGTGAAACGTAAGACCTACGGCGTGGTGGAGAAGGTGCGGGCCCCCGTCCCGTTCCACATGGCTACCTCTCTGCTGTGGCCGGAGGCAGCCCGCGATGCCGGCGCGGAGGCAGGTGACGTGCGCGACCGGCCGGACTTGAACGAGTTCCAGGTTCTGCGCACTCGGATTCAGGCCCGGCCCTGTGTTGGCATCTTCTACATGCGCGAGGCGTTCGAAGGCAAGTCGCTCGAGCGCGTCCGGGTGACCCTGGACCGTGACCTTCATTACGGCCAGCTCAATCACTCCGGCGCCGCGCCACAATCAACCTGGCGGCCGGTTAACGTCCGGGACGTGATCCTGGAAGTGAAGTTCACGAACACCTATCCGTTCTGGGTGGCTGATATGCTGCGTCGCGTCGAGGTGCAGCGTCGCGGCGTGTGCAAGTACGTGCTGTGCTCGCAGGCGGCTGGGGCCTTCCGATTCGTTGCTCCTCCTCTCAGCGAGGTTTGAGATGGGCGGCCTTGATTCGCTCTTTCAGCTTGGGCAAGCGGCGCCGACCAATCTTGTCGAGCGCTTGCTGCTCGGACTGTTGGTCGCCTTCGCCGTAGGCCAACTGAACGCCTGGGTCTACAAGTGGAGCCATCGCGGCGTATCCTACTCGCGTTCCTTCACCCAGGCTCTGGTGCTGATCACCATCGTCTCCGCCCTGAGTATGGCACTGGTGGTCACCAACGTCCTGGCAGTATTCGGCCTGTTGGGTGGCTTGGCCATCATCCGGTTCCGGACGGTCGTCAGGGACGCCCGGGATACGGCCTACGTCTTTCTTTGCCTGATCTGCGGGCTTGCCGCCGGGTTCGGTTTCTATATCGCGTCGATCATCGGGGCCATCGTAGCCAACCTGACGGCCCTCTATTTGCACAAGACGGAGTTTGGTTCGTGGCACAGGGTGGACAACCTCCTGCGTTTCGAGGTCGCGGCCTCGGCGCTGAGGAGCGCTGCGGTGGACACGGTTTTGTCGCGTTTCTGCCGCCAGCACGCCGTAATCTCCGTAGACGACTTGCCGACGCTCGAGCCCAGCGCCCCGGCCAATTGTGAATGCTCATACAGGGTACGTCTCCGCGACCCGGACCAGGGGCTCGAGCTGGTAAGCGCGCTCAAGGAAGCCACGCAGGCCAGGGCGGTCCACCTGCTCGTCGAGCAGGGCAACGAGGATGTGGCCTAGCAGGGAGAGTCGGTAACGATGGCCGAGGCGCACGACGTGATACCTAAACGGCGAGGTCGCACTCTGACGCGCCGCTTGGTCGTCGGCGTTCTGCCTACCGTAGTCTGGCTGGCCGCCATCGCTGCGGCCTGCCAGCTCTACTACCGCCTGCAGGTCGCGGTCACGGTGACCGGCTATGCCGAAGACGGGGCGGTCAAGCTTTCTCACCCGGAACCAGGCGTGGTGCGGTACGTTCACGTCCGACTGCACGACCGGGTGACCAGTGAACAGATTCTCGTAGAGATGGACGATCAGGCCGAAAGGGCCACTCTGGCGAGCATCGAGAAGGACATCGAGCGACTGAAGGCGGACGTAGTAAGCCAGAGACGGCAGCTTGAAGCCGACAACGCCCGGGCGACGGCCGATGTCGTGGATCTCACCCGGCGGTTTGCAGTCGACCGCGAGACTGCCCACGTCGACTACCTGGCCGAAATCGCGCGAGATGCCCGCGATCGCATCCTGCTCCGCGGAGCCCACGTCGAACTGGAGATCCTGCGCCCCTTGTACAAGGACGGTCAGGCCCCTTGGCGGGAACTGAATGACATTCAGACCACGGTCGACTCCTTGACCGCTGATATCGAGCGAAACGCCGAGACTCTGAAGCGGAAGAGGCTGGCGTACGAGGAGGCGGACCGCCGCTGGGCGGACTACGTTCGCCGCGAGGCAGTTGCGGTACCCTACGAGCCTGTTCTGACGCCGCTACGCCTGACCGTGGAAGTGCGGAAGAGGGAGTTGC
The DNA here is from genome assembly GCA_028277545.1 of Phycisphaerae bacterium. Lineage (GTDB taxonomy): Bacteria > Planctomycetota > Phycisphaerae > UBA1845 > UBA1845 > JANQGB01. Next base: position 3,275 of record JANQGB010001049.1, read on the forward strand.
AGGAGTTGGTGCATCATATCGATGCCCACGTGTTGCGGTCGCCGATCGAAGGCCAGGTGACAGACCTGGGCGCTCGCACCGGCGATCACGTTCTGCCCGGTTCCGTGCTGGTCATGGTGTCGCCAACCTCCACGAACAGAGTCGTGGCCTACCTGCCGGAGCAGGCGGCGTTATCCACGCAGGTAGGCACCCTGGTGCGAGTAACTCCGCTGGCCAACCCGACCGATGCGCGGCGCGAGTACACCGGCAAGACGATCAGCCTGTCAGCGGCGATAACAGAAGCCCCCCTGCGCCACCGCACGGTTTCGACACTCCCCATGTGGGGCCGCAGCATGGTCGTTGAACTCACCGGCGACGCCTACCTGCTCCCCGGAGAAGCCGTCGCACTCAGCTCCCTGAGCGATTGACTCCTGATTCGCGCCGTCGCCCGCGCGATGGGCCGACTGGCTATGCTTCAGGCCATGCTCCCGCCCCAACCGCGCCCCGGGACTAAACACCGCGGCGTAGCTGCGTCCGTCTGTATCGCCGGCCGAGCCGGACGAAGCACCCTGCACAGCATGCTCGCGGGTTGTGGCCGGTGCCGGATCCAGGCTGCCGAGTCGCGTTGATTCAAGACCCGCACGCCTGCCGTCGGTTACCGGTCCTGGTGTCAATAACCAGTGGCATAGGAGGCCTCCGAGCTGGTGTGTGACTGCAATCTCGGGCCGAATGTCGGGGCTGCGTAGCGGTGGCGCCAGTGACGCTTCATTCTGTCAGGATTCGGGACGAAACTCGCCATGATCAGCCGAGTCTGCTAAAATGTTACTGGGGTACGAGACTTGGGACTGCAGACCTGCATGGCTGTGCTCGCGTGGGCGATGTAGGCAACTTCCGCATCCCGGTCGCTGACAACGGCACTCGGCGCACGCCCAACCGGTTCGCCCTCGGCCGAGCGAAGCGGATAGAGGGCGCGTGCAGCCGAGGTGGGGTAATCCACAGTCAGTCCAGCAGGGCGACGCGGGCACGCGACGGTGCGGAGGGCAGACTCCTGGAGCCGTGCAACGACCCGGCTCCAGGGAGCGGGGAAGCAAGCGTGGGGGGAGCAGTGCGCTAGACGTGAGAGCCGCGTGTCTTGCGTCAGGGCAACGGAGTCCGCGCCCCTCATCGCCATCTTGACTCAAGCGCATCGTCCGCCCATGAGCGGCGATTACCGGGGGGAGCAGCTAATCATGAAGAGGCGAACCAGCACGCTCGCGACCATACTCGGTCTGTGCTTCGCCTTATGCGATAGAGCCGGTGCGGACGTCGTTATCAGCGAGATCATGTATCACCCGGCCTCCGAAGTGAGCAGCGAGGAGTTTCTCGAACTGTTCAACACGGGGGCGTCGGCGGTTGACCTGGCTGGCTGGTGTGTCTCCGGAATCGACTTTTGCTTCGGCGCTGGCGCCTCGATAGGGGATGGCGAGTACCTGGTTCTCGCCGAGGATGCAGCCCAGTTTCAGGCGACGTACGGCTTCCCACCTGACGGCGTGTACAGCGGCAAGCTGAGTAACGCCGGAGAGCTGCTGGAACTGCTGGATGCAAGCACTACTGTCGTAGACCAGGTTGCGTACGGCGACGAGGGGGATTGGCCAGTCACCCCGGACGGTCTGGGTCCGAGCCTGGAGCGAATTGACCCCACCCTGGACGGTGATACGCCAAGAAACTGGCGGGCCTCGGTGAATGCGGCCGGGCATACCGCCGGCGCGGTCAACAGTGTCGATGCGGTCGGTCTGCCCCCGTGGATCAGCGAGGTTCAATACCCGATTGAGCCATCGCCGGGCGATCCGGTTACGGTCACTGCCACTATCGAAGACGCCTCCACCGTGGGGCTGACCTACGTCGTCGACTTTGACGCGGAAGTCGCGCTGACCATGTTCGACGACGGCGCCCACGGCGACGGCGCAAGCGGAGACGGCGTTTACGGGGTCACCATTCCGGGCCAGCCGGCTGCCACGCTGGTTCGCTTTCGCATAGAGACCAGCGGCGCCACCGGCGTGATGCAGCATCCCCGGGACGACGACACGGTCAACTACGTGGGCACGATGGTGGCGGATCCTTCACTCGTCACGGCGCTGCCGGTGTTCCATTGGTTTATCGACCCCGCGGACTACCAGGCGGCGCTCGATCACGCCAGCACCAATGATGTGGAACCTGCGGTTCTGTATCATGATTCGGTCCTGTACGACAACATCCAGATCCGGGTGCGCGGGCAGACGTCGCGAACCTGGCCCAAAAAGCAGTGGAAGTTCAGGTTCCCGGTCGGCCACGACTTCTTTCATCCAGACCTGGTCCCCGTCGCGGTGGATCAGCTCAACATGCAGAGCAACTATTCGGACAAGAGCTACTGTCGCGAGATCCTGTCCTACGAGACCTTTCGAGCCGCAGGGAGTCCGTCCAGCCTGGCTTTTCACGTGCGCTTGCAGCAGAACGGAGAGTTCTACGGCCTGTATACCTACCTGGAGGCCATGGATGCCGATTACCTGGCGCGCAACGGGCTTGACAAGGATGGCGCCTGGTACAAGGCCTTTGACGACTGTCGCTACCGGACGCTGGAGGATCTTCCCGATCGCTACGAGAAGGAGAGACGGGTCCACGAGGACTACCTGGATCTCTTCACCTTCCTGGACGGCCTGAATAATCTGTCGGGCCAGGCCAGGACGGACTTCCTCTTCGACAACCTGGACATCCCCGGGATGGTGAACTACCTGGCGGCCACCAACATCATACACAACAACGACCATATCAAGAAGAACTACTTCTTCTATCGGGATTCGGACGGCACCCAGCGCTGGGTAATGCATCCCTGGGACATGGATCTCACGATGGGTCGAAATTTCGGCGGCGGCGGCGGTGTTCTCGGAGACGTCATCTGGGCCGATAACGACGACATAGGGCGACCGAACGTTTCTCCCAGCCATCCGCTGTTCGGCGATGCCGACCACCAGAAGTGGGACAACCTCTGGAATAGATTGATTCACAGGCTTTACGAAATACCAGCGTTCCACGACATGTACCACCGGCGCCTGCGGTCGCTGATGGACGAATTGCTGTTTGACGGTCGGTTTGAGGACCGGATCGACGAACTGGCGGCTCCGTTGGCCGCCGAGGTCGACGCCGATCGCGCCAAATGGGGCTGGTACGGGCAGGACCAGACGCTGGAACAGGCCATTGACCTCATCAAGAACGACTACCTGCCGCGCCGGCGGCACCATCTATTCGTGAACCATCGGGTCCCTGGTGAGATTCCGCCCGCGCAATCGCCAGCACCGCAGGTGATCATCAACGAACTGATGTACGCGCCGGCGGGCGTTGCGGACGCGGAATTCGTCGAGCTGTATAACCCCTCCGTGGACGAGTCGGTGGATCTATCCGGCTGGCGACTCGAGGGCGTGGGCTTGACCTTCCCAAACGGTACCGTGTTGCTGCCAGAGGATTACCTGGTTGTCGTTCGGCACGATGTCACTTTTCGGGCGACGTACGGCAGCGGGATTTACGTAGCGGCGGAGTATGGTGGCCGACTGAACAACGCCGGCGAGGGCCTGGTCCTGCTGGACAGTCAGCGCCGCTCGGTCGACGTGGTGCGCTACGACGACCAGGCGCCCTGGCCGACCTCGCCCGACGGAACCGGACCCTCGCTGGAGCTCATCGATCAGGCCGGCGACAACGGGCGGGTCGCCAACTGGGAGGCCAGCGTGCCTGACGGTGGCACGCCCGGCGCCCCTAACAGCGTACAAGGAACGGTGCCGGCGATCCCGGCCCTGTATCTCAATGAAGTTTCGCCCTCGAACGTCTCCATGATCGCGGACGAGCAGGGCGACTTCGATCCCTGGCTTGAACTCTACAATGCGTCGGCGTCGACGATCGATCTGAGCGGCATGTTGCTGAGCGACGACTACGGCTTGCCGGCCCAGTGGGCGGTTCCGGATGGGACGCAACTGGCCGCCGGGGCGTGGCTGGTGGTATGGATGGATGGGGAGCCGTCAGAAGGGCCCCTGCACACCAGTTTCGCCCTGAATCCGCTGACCGGATCGGTGGCCTTGTATCTGCCCGATGAAACGCTGGTCGATTACCTAAACTACGATGCTCTTGCTGCGGACGTGTCCTATGGCAGGTTTCCTGACGGTGACGGCGGGCGCGGCGAGTTTGCCCTGCCCACGCCCGGGGCGGCCAATGCGGGCAGCAGTGCGGCGCTGATTCTAAACGAGTACAACGGAGTGCGCCCCGACAGGTGGCTGGACTGCGATGGCCAGTGGTGCAGCGAGAAGACTGACACGTTCTTCGGACGTGTGCAGGGCAACGGGCTGGACTGGTTCGAATTGGTTGTGATCCAGGACCATCTCGACCTGCGGGGCTGGCAACTCGAGTGGGAGGAGCTGGGCGGGGATCTGAATGCCGGGACGCTGACCCTGTCGGACGACCCGCTCTGGAGCGATCTGCTGGCGGGGACCATCATCACCTTCACTGAGTCAGACTCCAGTCACGGCGGATTGGACACCGATACGAGCTTCGACCCGGCCAGCGGAGACTGGTGGATCAACATCAACACTCTGGTGGGCGATGCGGATGTTGGCGATCCGGAAGTGCCCCAGGAACAATACGTCACCACGGTGACGTCGTCCGGGTCGGGGCCGGGGCATTTCTCGGTCAGTCACGACGACTGGCAATTGCGGATCAAGGACGCGGGTGGCACGTGGATCTTCGGCCCAGCCGGGGAGGTCGTTTCCGGGGAGGGGGTTAATAGCCGAGAGGTATTCAAGCTCGAAGAAACACCCACGGTGTTCATCGATCCGCAGGCTTCAGATTACAACGATGGGACTTCCAGCACCTTCGGCGCGCCCAACGTCTACGCCGACGGCACTTCGGTCCAGGACTTCAGTACCTTGCGTTTCGCGCCCTGTACCGACGCGGCGGACTGCGACGACGGGAATCCCTGTACGCTGGACACCTGTGACGCGGCGAACGCCTGCCAGCATGCCAATGTGCCCGACGGAACGTCCTGCGACAGTGCTTTGTTCTGCCAGGAGAACCAGACCTGCACGGGCGGCTTGTGCGGCGGTGGGGCCGCGCTGGACTGTGGGGACGGGCTGGATTGCACCACCGACCTCTGCAACGACTATCTCGACGACTGTGTGCACAACATCAATCCGGGCACCTGTCTCATCGAGGGCGAGTGCTACAACGTTAGTGATCTGCATCCGGCCAATGATTGCGAGGAGTGCAACTCGGCCGAGAGTCAGACTGCCTGGTCGCCGCGGCCAGCGGGGTCTGCATGCGGTGATCCGGCGGACGATGATTGCACCGACCCGGACACCTGCGACGGAGCAGGTGCCTGCCAGGTCAACGACGAGCTTGATGGGACTTCCTGCGAAGACGGCATGTTCTGCACGGATCTGGACGCCTGTCAGAGTGGCGTCTGTGTGGCCGGTGGCAGCGATCCCTGTACCGAGGTCTGCGAGCAGTGCGACGATGAGGCGGACACCTGCCAGTGGTGCATCTTCGATATGGACGGCAGCGGCGCCATCGCCTCCGGCGACTTCAACTGGTTCGCGTTCTGCTACGGCAGTTGCTACGAAGCGGAAGATCCCTGTGCGGTGAACAACTTCGACGGTGACGTCGAGGGCTGCGTGGC
>JANQGB010001189.1 GCA_028277545.1 Phycisphaerae bacterium
TGCCGTCACAATTCGTGTATGACGAAACCGAGGATGCCATCTACCTGGAGCTCGATTGCCCGAACTGCGGCCCTGACCGCCAGCGGCACGAAGATGCCCTGTTCGTCAAGCATAAACCGGGCGGTGTCCCTCACCAGCCCGCTACAACATACCAGGGCTTCACCATTCGGCCGACGGTGACGGGACTGCCGCGCACCGTGGAGACGCTCTGCCCGGAATGCTCCTGCCTCCTGCTGGGGCGTTACTACGTGCAGGACAACGTGGTGCTCATCGAGAAGACCTGCCCCGAGCACGGCTACTTCCGGGACAAGATCAGCACCGACGCCCGGTTGTACCTCAAGAGCACGCAGACCATCTTTGAAGACGAGCGCGGCGTCCACCGGCCGCAGGTACACGGCGCCTCGCACTGCCCCAGCGACTGCGGGCTGTGCAACCAGCATCACTCCACCTCCTGCCTGGCCCAGATCGACCTGACCAACCGCTGCAACCTCACCTGCCCGGTGTGCTTCGCCAGCGCCAACCAAGCGGGTTACGTGGCTCAGCCAACGTACGACATGGTGGTGGAGATGCTCCAGGCCCTGCGGAACCAGCAGCCGCACCCGGCCACCGCGATCCAGTTCACCGGCGGCGAGCCCACCATCCATCCCGACTTTCACCGCATCGTGGCCAAGGCCAATCGGATGGGCTTCTCGCACGTGCAGATTGCCACTAACGGAATCGCCCATGCCAATCTCGAGTTCGCCGAGCGCTCGGCCGAAGCGGGTCTGCACACTCTTTACATGCAGTTCGACGGGCTGGACGACGCCATGTACAGGAAGATCCGGGCCGAGGAGCTGCTAGAGAAGAAGCTGGCCTGCGTGGAGAACTGCCACAAGACCGGCATGAAGATCTGCCTGGTGCCCACCATCATCAACAACTTCAACGAAGACCAGGTAGGCAGGATCTTCCAGTTTGCCGTGGACAACATCGAGTGCATCAGCGCCATCAGTTATCAGCCGGTGGCCTTCACCGGCCGCATCGCCCGGCGAGATTTGGAGCAGAAGCGCTACACGCTGGGCGACCTGGCCCACGCCATCTCCGACGTAAGCGGTGCAGACCTGGACCGCGACTTCTTCCCGCTGGCCATGCTGACGCCCATGTCCCGCATGATGGAGCTGCTGGACGGCAAGCCCAAGATCCGGGCCAGTTGCCACAGCGACTGCGCCTTCGGCACCTACTTCTTCGTGACCCCGGAACGCGAGGCCATCCCTATTCCCAAGCTGTTCGACGTGCACCGGATGTTCGGTCGCATGAACGAACTCTATCACCGGATCGCCCCCAAGCGCAAACTGGCCACCACCGCGGACAAGATGCGCATGGCGGCCGTCTTTCTGAAGTCGTACCGCTGGTCCAACTACGACCGCCGCGTGTCACCGCTCACCTTCATACGGGCCCTGCTGGGCCTGACCAACAAGAAGCACGGGCGCGGCGAAGGAGAGAAGAAGTCATACAAGACGCTCATGGCCGCGGGGATGCACTTCATGGATCGCTACAACTACGACACCGAGCGCATCCGCCGCTGCGTGATCCAGTATTCGACGCCGGACGGCATCTACCCGTTCTGCACCATCAACGGCGGGCCGACGTATCGACCTTACCTGGAGAAGATGATCGCCTGGTCGAACCAGGAGTGGGCCGAACGCCACCCCGAGGCCCCGCTCCGACCCAGCAGTCATCCCAACGCCATGATGCCCTGGGCCGGCCGGCAAGGCATCCAGCCCGACGAGAACGAACCATGGAACGGGGGCGGCGTCAGTTACGAAAAGCTCCTGCGACTGCTGGACAACGGAGCATCCGGAGGCAACGGGAAGTGCGGCCCCGGCTGCGGTTGTTAGCGATTACGCCCCATGGAAGGACGAGGAATGGCACCCGTCTTGGGCCACTATTTTCCGGCGTCGGCAAATGCCGTCGGGCCCCAGCGCAGGGCTAAGTGAGAAGTGAGAAGTGAGAAGTGAGAAGCGTCCATCGTCGCCAGTTGTGCGCTAGGCCCGGCATTCATGCCGGGTTAAGCAATCGCAGGAAAGACGTGGCGACCCCGGTTTACCGGGGTTCTCGATGGTGGCCTTCAGGCATTGATGTAGCGTGCATTTCGATGCACCAGCTTAACGGGATGGTAAACCCAGGCCACGAGACGCCCGCTCGAACCGGGCTCAACCGAAGCGGTTGGCCTGATTAACCCGGCATGAATGCCGGGTAAAGCAATCGCAGGAAAGAACTGGCGACCCTGGTTCACCGGGGTTCTCGATGGTGGCCTTCAGGCATTGATGTAGCGTGTATTTCGATGCACCAGCTTAACGGGATGGTAAACCCAGGCCACGAGAAGCCCGCTCGAAGCGGGCTCAACCGACGCAACTGGGCGGATTAAGGACAGCCATGGCTGGGCAAGACAACAACGGAAACAACTCGACCGGCGACCACAATCCGGGCAACAACGAACCGGTCGAGATGCACATCACCACGCGGGACGGCCGGCGAACGGTCCGCCGGCGGCGCGCCCAGACCCCAGGCAACGGCGACTACGACTCGCGCACCGAGGCCGCCGGACATTCGACCGCCGCCCGGATCGGCACGCGTTACGAACACCGCGGAGCGATCTCGGACAATCCCGACAAGCGCTCATCACGTCCCGACGACGGAGAGACTACCAGCCGGGTCTACTCGGAAACCGAACGCAGCGCCCGCGGCACTGCCGGACCCCGGCCCCGGAAGTACGTGGATCTCGACTACCACCACCCGCTGGAGGATTGGCTCGACAAACGCTGGGTGCAATACATGCTGGGCTACATCTCCAAGTCGCGCCGTAGCGGCAAGACCATGATCGAGGAGATTCTGGGCTCCTACGCCAATCCCAACGCCCCGCTGAGTCACCGCGTGAAGTACTGGCCGGTCCATCGTTTCATCGAGCGCTTCCGCGGCTCCGTCCCAGCCGAGACGGTCCGCGACCGGCTCGGACAGCACGTCAGCACGGTTCGCGGCATGGTGGTCACCGCACGCAGCGTGGCCGCGTACGGCCTGACCCTGCCGCAGCGCTTCGTGGCCCCCCTGATCGTCGTCTGGAACTTCACCAACCAGTGCAACCTCAAGTGCCAACACTGTTACCAGGACTCCGAACACCGGAAGCTGCCCGACGAACTGACCCTCGCTGAGAAGCTGGACCTGGTCGATCAGATGGGCGCCATGTACGTGCCCATGATCGCCTTCGCCGGTGGCGAGCCGACCATCGACAAGGACCTCCTGCCGGTCCTGCAGCGGTGCCAGAAGTGGGGCATTCATACCACGCTGGCCACGCACGGCGGCACGCTGACCCCCAAGCTGACCGCCCGGTTGGTCGAGGCCGGCGTCAAGTACGTCGAAATCTCGCTGGACTCGGTCCACCCCCAAAAACACGACGCCTTCCGCGGCCAGCCCGGCATGTGGCACCGCACGGTCCGCGGCATGACCAACGTCATCAAGCAGGAGGGCATGCGCCTGGGCGTGGCCATGTGCATCCACCAGCAGAACTTCGACGAAGTCGAGGATATGCTACAGTTCGCCGTTGACCTGGGGGCGTCCTGCTTTGCCCACTTCAATTTCATCCCAGTGGGCCGGGGTCTGGAGATGGTCGAAGGCGACCTGACGCCCAAGCAACGCGAGTGGCTGCTGCGGACCCTCAACCAGTGGATGCAGTCGGGCAGGATCGGCGTGCTCTCCACCTCGCCACAGTTGGGGCGAATCTCGCTGGCCTGCGCTCCGCTGGACGGCAAACAATCCTGCTCGCACGTCGGCGGCAGCGGCGGCGAGAAGGCCCGCGTAGTGGCCAAGTACCTCGGCGGCTGCGGCGCGGGGCGCTGCTACGTGGCTGTCGAACCGAACGGTGAAATCACGCCCTGCGTTTACATGCCCCAGCGCGTGCTGGGCAACGTCCGCCGGCGTACCCTGGCGGACATCTTCCGCCACAACGAGTTCTGGGAGGTGCTCTGCGACCGCAACGACCGCACGCACCACTGCGAGGTCTGCGAGTTCAAGCACTACTGCGGCGGGTGCCGGGCCCGGGCAGACGCCTACTACGGCGAAATCAACGCCGGCGATC
>JANQGB010001200.1 GCA_028277545.1 Phycisphaerae bacterium
AGGCTGCATACCCACCAATACCTCAAACCTGGCGATCGCATCGAGCGTCCGCGGCTGTGCATCTTTGATGTGGACCGAAGACGGCAGATTCCGGTGTCCCAGCAGCTGTTCAGTTCGCCCTGGTCGATCTCCGAGCTGCGCTGGGCGCCGGACGGATTGTCACTCAGTTTTCTCTACAACCAGCGCGGGCACCAAGTGCTGCGGTTGATCGCCGTTGAGGCTGCCACTGGCGCAGCGCGGGTGATCATCGAAGAGCGCAGCGACACGTTCATCGATTATGCGAACAAGCTGTACCTCAAACGGCTGGACGAGTCAGGCGAAGCGATCTGGATGTCGGAGCGGGACGGGTGGAACCACTTGTACCTGATGGACATGGCGACCGGCCAGGTCAAGAACCAGATAACCGGCGGCGCCTGGGTGGTCCGGGGTGTCGAGGAGGTGGACGAGCATCGGCGCCAAATCCGGTTTCGGGCCGTGGGCGTTCACGAGGGGCAGGATCCTTACCACGTTCACTACGGCCGCGTCGGATTCGACGGGTCCGGACTGACCTGGCTCACGCGGGGCGACGGAACGCATCAGCTCCACTTCTCGCCCACGGGCGAGTTCTACCTGGACGCGTATTCACGCGTGGACCAGCCGCCCGTTCACGAACTGCGCCGCAGCGCTGACGGCAGTCTGATCTGCGAGCTGGAGCGCGCGGATTGGTCAGCGTTGCTGGAAACCGGCTGGCGGCCGCCGGAGCGACACGTCGCCAAGGGCCGGGACAGCAAGACCGACATCTGGGGATTGATCTTCTATCCGTCAACGTTCGATCCGGAGATCGCTTATTCGGTTATAGAGAACATCTACGCCGGGCCGCACGGCCACTTCGTGCCCAAGCAGTTCAGCGCCTGGGACGACTCGCGGGAAGTCGCCGAGTTGGGCTTCATCGTCGTGCGCATCGACGGCATGGGTACCAACTGGCGCTCCAAGCGGTTTCATGATGTGTGCTGGAAGAACCTGGGTGACTCCGGCTTCCCCGATCGTGTCGCCTGGCTAGAGGCGGCAGCCCGTGATCGTCCGTTCATGGACCTCACGCGGGTCGGCATCTACGGCGGGTCGGCCGGCGGGCAGAGCGCCCTGCGGGCCTTATTGGCTCACGGAGACTTCTACCAGGCGGCCGTGGCTGACTGCGGCTGCCACGACAATCGTATGGACAAGATCTGGTGGAACGAGCTCTGGATGGGCTGGCCGCCCGGACCGCACTACGCCGAGCAGTCTAACGTTACCCAGGCGCACCGGCTGCAAGGCGACCTGCTGTTGATCGTCGGCGAACTGGACCGCAACGTGGATCCGGCCTCCACCATGCAGGTGGTCAACGCCCTGATCAAGGCGGACAGGGACTTCGAACTGCTGGTCATGCCCGGAGTCGGCCACGCGGCCGCCGAGACTCCCTACGGTCGACGCCGGCGCCAGGATTTCTTCGTGCGCCATCTGCTTGGCGCCCAGCCGCGCTGGAGTGACCCGGATACGACACCCGCCCGGGGCGACTGAGGGCAGGACACTCCTTACGGTCGCTCGTCATCGACACCGTCTCGACAGAATAGGCAGGGTCCGCTCCGCGGGCCGCGCCGAGGTGCGGACGCTCGGCACCGACCTGAGGTCAACAGCGCAGCCTACAGTGCCCGAAGAATGGCACGAACGGGGCTGGCGTCGAAGCCCACCAGCTTGAGGGGTAGGGCGATCAACTCGTAGATTCCGTCGGGGACGTCGCGCAGGACGAGCCCCTCCAGGATGGCCATGTCGTGGGCCATAAGGCGGCGGTGGGTAGGCAGGTCTTCCGCGGCGAACAGGTCCACGCTGGGCGTGTCCACGCCCACCAGACGCACGCCTTCTCGGTGGATCCGATCAGCGAATTCCGGAGCCAGGGCGGCGAAGTCCTGGCTGAATGGCCCCTGGTGATCGTAGGTGTCGGTAACCACCAGCAGGCGCTCCGCCGCGATGGGCGCCGTCCATATCTCAGGAGTGACCAGGTCACCGGGTGAGACCGGCACACGCGCCACCTGGCAGGGGCCCAGGTATAGATCCAGGGCGCGTTGGTCGATCGGCGGGCCATCAGGCAGAATATGACTGGGCGCGTCGGCGTGGGCGCCCAGGTGAGCGGTGGTGTGCATGGCCGATGAGGTCGAGACCGCGCCGTCGCTGATGTCCGAGAGGACCTCGCGAGACAGTGGCGTGTCCCCGGGCCACACAGCCAGCGACTCCGTCATCGGAGGAGTAATGTCGTAGATCATGGGCTGCTCTCGGTTTCACGTTTCTGGTCCAGGCACCACCAGGCGCCGCCCGCGCCGGCGAGTAGCCTCTACGACAGCATAGCGTGTGCGCGCCGGGGTGGTAGCCGCTCCTGGAGGGCGCTGTGGATCAGTAACACTGCATAAAGACCAC
>JANQGB010001410.1 GCA_028277545.1 Phycisphaerae bacterium
GATCTGGCCGAGCATCGCCTGCGCCTGCGGCGTCCGCCCGTGCCCTCCGAGGCCGTCGACCGCAGAACAGCGGCCCTCGCCTGGCTCAAGGGAGTCAGCTACGGCAGCATCGAACTGCCGGCGGCCACAGACCTGCCGGCCAGCCCCGTGGGCGAGTTTCGCGGGCGGGCCACCGGGTCGGAACGGACCAGAACCCACGACGAGATGCACGGCTACTAATGTACTGCCTCAGCAGTACGAAAGCGTAGCGAGCCGCGAACTTCAGAGTCGTAACGAGCCGCGAACTTCAGAGTCGTAACGAGCCGCGAACTACAGAGTCGTAACGAGCCGCGAACTTCAGTTCGCGCGGACTCCCAAATGGTGAGAACGCCAGATGCCGACGACGCCCACAAGTCGATCCGCCAGCATGACCAAGCATTGCCCAGCCACAACACTGGCACTGCCGCCCAGGGGCGTTCGCATCGCAGGCTTCCAGCCTGATTTGCCCGCGACCGCGGTGCAGGCAGGATACCTGCGTTACCAAGGCGCGACGACGTTGCCCCGTATTAACGCGGGTACGACGAACCGGCAAGGAGGGTGAACGATGGCTACGTCTGATCGGACCACGGTCAAGGCTACGGTTCAAGCCCTGCTGGCCGAAATGCGGGCCGGCCTGGTGGCCGACCCGCCCGACGGCGAGGCGCCGTTTCGTGGGATCGAGGAGGGCTTCGCCCGTTACGACGAGTACGTCCGGCCTTTCATGACCGTGCGCATCCTGGAGACGACCGCCGTAACCGCCGTCGAGGGCGACAAGATCGTCCGGGTGACCTTCGACATGCGCTTGGTTACCGACGTTCTTTCCGACGATCCGCACGACGCGATTCTCGATGCGGTCGGAGCCGTGGAGGACTTCTTCGACGGTCTGCTGACCGGTGAGGACGAGATCATCGAGGGGGCGGACGGTTTCGACGACCGGAGCTGGAGCTTCAAGTACCCTTCCGGCTCTACGGGCCCGCTGGCGGCGGAAGCCAGTTGCCGGCAAACCTGCCTGGTCAAGGTGGAGCGGGGGTATAACCGGGTCCCCAAATAGGCGGTGCCAACGGGCGGCAGTGTTGTGCGTTCGGCGTGGAGGGTAAACAGCGATGATCTGGGTGTTGGCTCATCGGGGCATGTCCACCAGGCTGATTGGTTCGCCCTTCACCGAGACGCCCATCGCCGGGGCCCACTCGATTCTCTATCGCCCCGGCGTTGAGCCGGTCTACAACGATGGCCAGGAGGGTTCGGCGGGTTACGAGGGCACCTATAGCCGCGGGCTGCACCGGGTATCGGGCTTCGTCTTCACCCAGGACGGCGCCGGGGCCGAGACTCTGTTGAGCATCACCGCCGCGATCAAGCTGCTGGTCTACTACACGGCCGCCCGCAACCATCACCGACTGCGCACGCTCACCGACGTGGTGTTCGTCGGCGACGCGACGGTAACGGTGCCCGCCCTCAACGCCGGCCTCGGCGACCTCGTCGGCGTACCCTTCAAGGTCAACATCCCGCGCGGAGAGACGCTGGCCGACCATATCGACGACGACGCGGAGTAGATCGACATGACCGGTACCATTCCCAGGGTCATACTGGAGAGCGTGGAGGCCTCGCTACGTAGAGAGGAGGCCGAGCTCAGCCGGGCGGCGGCCGCCCGGGCGAATCGTGTTGTTGCGCAGCACTCCTCCGGTTCTGGCAACATCGACCAGGTCTTCGGCCTCAACCTGGCCTTCAGGCTGGTCTGCGTGCGAGCCCACTTCGCGGGCGGCAAGGGCAAGGCGGAACTCTCCATCTTCACTGCCTCGGGCCAGGGTGCCGCCCACAACACGACGCTCTTCACCGTTCGCCGGGCAGGTGTCGGGGCGGACGTGAACTTCCGGCTGAGCGCCGACGAGACCGCGCCTCCGTCGCCGTGGTCAGTGCCAGCAGGTGACGCC
>JANQGB010001446.1 GCA_028277545.1 Phycisphaerae bacterium
GCCTCCAGAGCGGCCTTGGCGACCCCCATCACGTTGTAGCCGGGGACGACCTTCTCGCTGCCGTAGTAGCTCATGCCGATAATCGAGCCGCCCTCAGGCATCATGGTCTTCGCCCGGCGGGCCATGGCTATCAACGTATAAGCGGAGATGTCCAACGCCTGGCTGAAGACATCTCGCGGCGTATCCAGAAACGTCCCGGGTTTGAGATACTGCCGGTCCGCGTAGGCGATGGAGTGGACCAGGAAGTTAAGCGACCCGAAGCGCTCGCGGGCGGCGGCAAAAGTCTCGTCCAGGTCCGCGTCGCTTGAGGCATCACAGGGGTGCAGCCAGGCGCCGTTCACACCGCCGCTTTCCAGGCACTTGTTGACCCGATGCAGGTTCTTGCCTCCCGGCAGGTAGGCGAATCCGCACGTGGCACCCTCATCGATCAGAGCGCGGGCCACGTGCCAAGCGATGCTGCGGTCGTTTGCCACCCCGAACACCAGCCCGTTGTATCCGTCCAGCAGACCCATCTATTGATCCCAGGTGATTCGGTGCCCCGGGCCCCGCGCCAGGGCGTCGCGTATTGTTGCGACGTTGACACGAGTTGGCAAGCGAGAACGCGGACGGCACCAAGCCCGAACAGAGGCGTTGGCCTCGGCCGCTCTGATGCGTGGTAAGGCGTACAGAAATCGCACCGCATAATGCCGTAACGCGGCGCAGCCTGTCGCTATGTTCCCGGGGCCAGGCAAAAAGTAAGGCCCGGTGGGGTGGACCGGGCCTTGGGGAATTCCGCCCGATGGGGGAACGGGCGGTTTAGTGGCTGTTGCACGCCACCTACGGGGCGGCGCGCGGTTAACCCTGGCTTGGAGGTTAGCCACCGTAAAGCAATCGTTTTATTGTACCCGGTCGGTACCTCCAAAGCCAGAGTTGGACAGAATCTGACCGGAAGTAGTGGGGGCTACCAAAGAGGCGCGACGAACTGGTCCGGCCGGTGCGTGTTTTCGGTCACCCATTTGCTGTCGTGCTTCAACCCCGACCCGCGCGCGTTTGATGGGCGGCGGCAAGCCAGGCATTCTGCGGGCGACAGCCCATAACCCCAGCTACTGGCAGGGAGTAGGCGGCGCGGTTTGAGGCATGACGGGAGTCAATTGCTGCGATCGTTGGCGAAGACCTGGACCCACCAGAACCACTGGCCCTCTTCATCGGTGGTCGTGAAGAAGCCGACGCCAACATACCGGTAGCTCTGGGTGAGCATGTTGTTGCGGTGGTCGGTGCTGTCGAGGAGGGCCTCCATAGCCGCTCCGGGGGTCGAACGGGAGTTCTTGCCGCGGGCGATGTTCTCGCCCACACCGTCATGACAGAAGCCGGCTGCCAGCACGCGATCACCCTTGGTGGTGCCGTCGGGGGCGGTGTGGGAGAAGAAATCCTCGGTCCACATCTGCTCGGCGAACGCGTCGGCGGCGGCTTCCAGAGTCACTGAATATTCCAGGGCATCTGCCCCGCTGACGACGCGGAACTCGTTCAGCAGCTCGAAAAACTCCTGGTGCACGCCCGGAGTGGGGTCGCCCAGGCCCAGGCATTCCTCTGGGCCGGCCTCTGGCGGGGTGTATGACATGCATTCGCCGGTGACAGGGTTGCACCAGTCATCACCCGAACAAACCACGTTCAGGCAGAGATCGGCAGGGACGCCCTCCGCCTGGGTCGAGTCGCTGCCTGAACCCTGCCCCGTCGATTGCCCCTGTTCCTGGCCTTCCACTTGGCCGGACGACTGGGCGGGGTCCCCGGCGCTCTTGTCGCCGCTCATACCGCTACCACCGCCACCGCCGGCCGGACCGTTACAGCCCAGGCCGAACGCCAAAGTGCACACAAACAACAAGCGTAGAATCAGAGCTCTCATGGTTTACACTATGAGCAGTGTTGGCCCGCGGTCTCTCTGACCGACCTGTCTATCGCTCACCCCCACATCCGACGGGAGAATGCTGCACTCCCTTTCCGCCGCAAGTGACCGCGGCGGCGCGCATTGGGACACGGCATCCTATAACCTTGCAGGCTACCACAGAGTGACACGTAGTTCAAGCGACTGATCGAGGATGTCTAGTGGGGGGCGGCAGGAGTCCCAGTGGCGTGAACCAAGCATCCACCAGAAGCGTTGGAACATGGGGTAGACGTGGACGCACGGGCCGATAATCGTCTATAAGAGACTCAGGGTCGGCGAGTATGCCCGGGCGTTCAGCCCGGCCATCGCAGGAGGATCGCTAATGTGTGGGATCGTGGG
>JANQGB010001450.1 GCA_028277545.1 Phycisphaerae bacterium
CATCGCCGGAAGCGGCGTCCAGGCAGACCAGCGCCGAGGCGTTCTCGGCCGCTTCGTACCCGTAGTACGGAATCACCTCGCGGCCCAGGCAGGCATAGACTCGCCCGTCGGCAACGGTCAGCCCGTACCAGCGCGGCAGTTCGCTGTCAGCCGCCAGAAACTGATCCGTGGCGGTCGCCAGCCCCGCGTACCGCCATGCCGGTGTGCCGCTGTTGAAGTGCAACGCCCAGACGTGTTGTGCATCCTGCACGAAGACCAGGTCTCGGGCGATCACCGGATTCATTTCCAGAAAGCGCCCCTTCTCGACAGCCCGGCGAAACGACGTGGACAGTTCGTCCTCGGGCACGTCGGCAACCTGCCCGATCCCATCCGCCCGCCATAACACGGCCAGCGGCCGATCCACCTTGAAAGAAGTGCGACGGTTTCGGCGGGCGTCGCCGCCGAACGTCGGCCAACAGAAACCCTCGTCCGCCGAAGTGGCCGGCCTGAACTCGCCAACTAGAGACTCCACCAGGTCCGCCAGGCGCCGTGACTGCCCCATCCATTCGAGGACGGCGTCATCACCAGCCAGGGCGATCATCTGCCGCGCTGCCTCGCGGTCCCCGCGACAGGCATGCACCAGCGCCAGTCTGCCCTGGGCTGACTCCGCCAGCCGCTGCCGGTCCGGGTGGTCCCGCAGCAGCCGCTCGAAAGCACGCCCAGCCAGGGCAAAGTGCCCCGCCTCCAATGCCATCCGACCCGCAAGGTCCGTGGCCTCCGCACCGCTGGTCGTGCAGAAGTAGCGATCCGCGACGCTGAGCAACCGGCCTATCCGCCCTTCTCTCCGGGCTTGCAGAAACTGCTCCCTGGCTTCCGGCCCAACCTGACGGCGGTAGACGGTGAGTCCCTCCGCGGGCCACGCCGCCACCATATCGTTCACCCGGTCCACGACACTGACGTAACGACCGTCGGCCGCGCGACTCAGCTTGTCAGCGTGCTCCTGAATGACCCGTCGAAGATGAGTGCAAGCCGCCGCCCAGTCACCACGCTCCGCCTGCCGCACCGCCTTGCCGATCCACTCGTCCGCCTCAAAGCTGTCATTCAGATAAACATCGGTGTGCTGGGCGGCTGCTCGGAGCCCCTCCGCTCGCTCCGCCACCGGTGGTTCCTGCCCGGCCGCGACCGCAGCAAACGATCCCCACAGCAGCAGCGCAGTCATGGCCACATGCAGAGGACGCCGGCCACTGCGCCGATGCGGCCGCGCCCTGCATGCGTCAGGTTGTGATCGACGCCTGCCACGGGCTGGTGGCTCGTTCGAGTACACCACTATTCTCTATCGACGAAGTAACGCCCGATCAACGGGCGCAGACGCTCGATGACCCGGTCGGGCACGGTGTCCTTGTCCGTCCAGATGGCAAGCTCCAGGGCGCGAAAGGCCTCGCATTCCTGGATCGGTTTGTCGCTCAGTGAGGCAACTACCGCCCGAATCAGCTCGATCGCGTTTTCGGTCGCCCGCTGGAGGTTGCCGATGATCTCGGCCAGCAGCGCTTGCTTGTCGGTCTCCTGGTGAGCGCGCCAGCAGTCATAGTCCGTGGCCAGCGCCACCAGGGCATACGACATCTCCGCTTCGCGGGCCAGTTTCGCCTCTGGCATGGCCGTCATGCCGATGACGTCGCCGCCCCAGGACCGGTGCATGGCTGATTCCGCCCGTGTTGAAAACTGCGGACCCTCCATGCAGACG
>JANQGB010001488.1 GCA_028277545.1 Phycisphaerae bacterium
CAGGCCCATGACCTCGCCCGTGCTGCGCATCTCCGGGCCCAGGATGGCGTCCACGCCGGGGAACTTCTCAAAGGGGAAGACTGGCGCCTTCACGGACACGTGCCGCGGCTGGCGGACCTCGTGGATACCGATGTCAGCCAAGGCCTCGTTGAGACTCCGCCCCAGCATGACCTTGGTGGCGATCTTGGCCCAGGGCACGCCCGTCGCCTTGCTGACGAAGGGTACCGTGCGCGAGGCCCGCGGGTTCACCTCCAGCACGTACACCGCCCGCTGATAGATTGCGAACTGCACGTTCATCAACCCGCAGACCGACAATCGCCGGGCCAGCAGCTTGACCTGGTGGGTGATCTCGTCGACCAGGGACGGCGACAGCGAGTAGGGCGGCAGCACGCTGCAACTGTCACCGCTGTGGATTCCCGCCTCCTCGATGTGCTCCATGATGCCGCAAATGTCGCAGCGCCGGACTTCGGTCGCCTTCCCGGGCGAGCCGTGATCGCTGACCGCATCCACATCGACTTCCACGGCGTCAAGCAGGAACTTGTCGATCAGCACCGGACAGCGAGCGCCGATGCCTTCGGTACGGTCGCTGGCGGCCCAGGCCTTGTCCAGATAGTGCTCCAGATCGCCGGGGTTGTTACAGAACTCCATCCCGCGACCGCCGAGAACGTACGATGGCCGGACCAGCACCGGGTAGCCGACGTCCTCGGCGATCTTGAGGGCCTCGTCCAATGACTTGGCGATCCCGTTGGGCGGCTGCATCAGGCCCAGGTCGTGAATTATGCGCCCGAACTGCTCCCGATCTTCCGCAGCGTGGATGCTCTGGGGACTGGTTCCTACGATGGGCATGCCCGCTGCGGACAGCCTCTCTGCCAGGTTCAACGGAGTCTGCCCGCCGAATTGCACGATGATACCGTGCACGCGGCCTGCCGGCTCGGCCGGCGAGGGCGACGACGGTGGAGAGAACGGCCTGCCGTTCAGGCGTTCGCAGACGCGGGACACATCCTCGAAGGTCAGTGGCTCGAAGAAGAGCAGATCGCTGCTGTCGAAATCCGTGCTGACCGTCTCCGGGTTGGAGTTGATCATCACCGTTTCGTAGTCCAGCTCTCGGGCGGCCTGAGAGGCGTGTACGCAGCAGTAGTCGAACTCGATGCCCTGGCCGATCCGGTTCGGGCCGCCGCCGATGATGACGATCTTCGGCCGGTCGGTTACGCGGATTTCGTCGTCGTAGGCGGTGAACTGTAGCCGCTGGTCGTCGATCACGCGGTAGCCGTATGGTGGCTTCAGGCTGCGCGCCTGGGCCAGGGCGCGCACCTGTTTGCGCTCGCGCCCGGCCGCCGCGGGCTCTCGCAGCGCCGTAACCGTATCCGCACTGGAAACCACGACCGAGATCGGTTCCTCGTAGGCGGAGTAGTAGTACGGCGTGTAGGCCTCAAACTCGGCGGCGCAGGTATCCACCAGCTTGTACACCAGGCGCTGTCGCTTGAGGTCTTCCAGGATCGGCATGCCGGGGCTGGCCCGCCAGGCGTTGAAGACCTGGGCATCTGCATAACCCAGCGCTTTGGCACGGTTATAGAGATCCAGCACCGCGCCGTTGGGCTTTACGACTCCGCTGGAGAGATCGATCTGCAGCAGTTCGTCCTCGAAAGCGGCCAGCTCCTCCATCTGGGCCAGAAACCAGACGTCAATTCCGGTCAGTTCGTGAACCTTCTCGACCGACCAGCCGGCCTTGAAGGCGTAGCGGATGTAGTAGATCCGTCCTTGACACGGCGTGCTGAGCTTATCGTGGAGGGCATCGTCGGGGATCGGCCAGCCGGTCGCGGACTCCTCCTTGGCGTCGATGGGGGGCTCGCCAAGGTTGGTGCCACCGAAAGTCGGCACTGCTTGATCGCTCTCGGCCGCGGTATCGTCGACCCAGACCAGGTCCGTGCGGTCCGCGTCGGCAGACTCTTTCCGGCGGCGAGATTCGAGCCACACATCGTGGCCGTCGAGTCCCAGGCCCCAGCGTTTGATCTCCATCGACCGCACACACTTCTGGAGGGCCTCCTTGAAGGTCCGGCCTATGGCCATCGCCTCGCCGACCGACTTCATCTGCGTGGTCAGGGTTTCGTCGGCGTCGGGGAACTTCTCGAAAGCCCAGCGGGGCATCTTGACAACAACGTAGTCCAGGGCCGGCTCGAAGCAGGCCAGCGTTTCGTTGGTGATCTCGTTGGGGATTTCGTCCAGCGTGTAGCCGGCCGCCAGCTTGGTGGCCACCTTGGCGATGGGGAAGCCCGTCGCCTTGGAGGCCAGGGCCGAGGATCGGGAGACGCGTGGATTCATCTCGATGGCCACCATTCGCCCGGTCTCCGGGCAAACGGCGAACTGCACGTTGGCGCCGCCGGTCTCGACACCGATGGCCCGGATGATGGCGATGGCCGCATCCCGCATGGCCTGGTACTCGCGATCGGTCAGCGTCATGGCCGGCGCGACGGTGATCGAATCGCCGGTGTGCACTCCCATGGGGTCGAAGTTCTCGATCGAGCAGATGACGACGACGTTGTCCTTGCGGTCGCGCATCAGTTCGAGCTCGAACTCTTTCCATCCGTAGAGGCTCTCTTCGATCAGTACCTCGCTGATCCGCGACTGCTCCAGGCCGGTGCGGACCAGGTACCGGAAACTCTCCTCGGTTCGGGCGAAGCCCCCGCCCGATCCGCCGAGCGTGTAGGCTGGCCGAATACAGCACGGCAGGCCTACGTCGGCCAGCACGGCCTCAGCCTCCCGCATAGAGTGGGCGATGCCGGACTTCGGCAGATCGATCCCGGCGTTCTGAACCGTCTGCTTGAACGCTGTTCGATCCTCGGCCCGGTGGATGGTCTCGTGATTGGCGCCGATCATCCGCACGTTGAACTCGCGCAGGATGCCCCGCTCTTCCGCCTCGACCGCGCAGTTCAGGCCGGTCTGCCCGCCCAGGGTTGGCAGCAAACTGTCAATCGGGGCGCCGCGGTCGCGCTCGGCCCGCAGTACTTTGGCAATGACGCCGGCGGTGATCGGTTCAATGTAGGTACGGTCCGCCACCTCGGGATCGGTCATGATGGTGGCCGGGTTGCTGTTGAGCAGGACCACGCCGATGCCTTCGTCGCGCAGCGTCTTGCAGGCCTGGGTGCCCGAATAGTCGAACTCACAGGCCTGT
>JANQGB010001361.1 GCA_028277545.1 Phycisphaerae bacterium
GTCACCACAGGGGACGCGGCGGTTGTAGATCACCCGCAGGCCTGCGCTCTCCAGCAGGTCCACCAGCCGGCCGGCCAGACGCCGATTCGCGAAACAGCCCCCGGAAATCGCCACCGTCGTGAGGCCGCTCAACTCGCAAGCTGCCGCAGCGGCCCTGGCCAGCAGGTGGCTCACTGTTTCATGGAACCGGGCCGCCAACAACGACACCGGTCGACCGGCCAGGGCGTCGGTAAGCAGATCGACTACCGCAGGGCCAATCGGCAGCTCTAGCATACCATCGGTTGCCGTCAGCTCACAGGGATAGGGCTCTGCTGAGTCACCCGCCGCGACAGATTCGAGCGCCATGGCGGCCTCTGCCTCGTGACGATTGCGCCCGCACAAGCCCAGGATAAACGCCACCGCGTCAAAAACACGCCCCAGACTTGAACTGGCCGGCGAGTTGATCCCGGCCGACAACTGTTGATAGAACATCTCCAGTTCCTGCGGAGCAGTCGCCTGAAACAGCGGGCCGCAGCGCTCCAGCCAATCCTGCCCCACGGCCTGGTGCAACAGGGCGGCTGCCGGTCGCCAGGTTTCGATGGCCGCCGCGTCTCCGCCTACCAGCGGGAAGTACTCCAAGTGACCGGGCCTGGTGAAGCTTCCCGGCGTCCAACGCAGCACTCCGCACCCCCATCCCGCTCCGTCCGTGCCGTAGCCTGTGCCGTCGCAGGACAGGCCGATCACCGGCCCCGGCTCGCCCCACTCCGCCAGCACGCTGACAATATGCGCATGGTGATGCTGGACCGATACCGCCGGTATGCCGAGACGTTCGGCGTATTCCGTCGAGAGGTATCGCGGGTGCAGGTCATGGGCTACGACGTCTGGTGAGAACTCGTAGAGGTTTCTGAGCCGGTCTATTGCCCGGGTGAAATGTCGGTACGTGGCCGGTCGGGTCAACTCACCCAGGTGTTCGCTGATGATGGCCTCACCGCCGAACAGCAGGCAGACCGTGGACTTCAGTTCGCCACCCACCGCCAGGACCCTGCGGTCGGATGTCGTCTTTGTGTCACTGGTCCGGTCGTTGGTGCCGAAGGACAGGCGCAGCGGCTGCGGAGCGTAGCCGCGGGCCCGGCGGAGGGGCGTGATCTCCCCGCGGAAGGTGTAGACCACCGAATCGTCGATCGGCCGGAAGATGCGGCGATTGTGAATCAGGAAGCCGTCGGCGACGTCGCCGAGCGCTTCGAACGCGTCGTCATCCTCGTAAGTTAGTGGGTCGCCCGCCAGGTTGGCCGACGTCATCACCAGCGGCCCCAGGTTCTGTCCGAACAGCAGATGGTGGACCGGGGCATAGGGCAGCATCAGGCCGAAATCGCCGCACCCGGGAGCGATCGAGGGGGCCAGGGCGTGGCCTTCCTTCTTCGGCGCGAGGAGGATCGGAGCCGCAGGCGACGTCAGCGCTGATAGATCATCCGCGCTCAGGCGGCACAGGCGTTGTGCCGCTTCCACGTCCCTGACCATGACCGCCAACGGCTTGCCATCGCGCAGCTTCCGTCGCCGCAAGCTGGCGACTACGTCCTCCGCGTCCGCCCGGCAGGCCAGGTGGTAGCCGCCCATGCCCTTGACTGCTAGGATACGACCGTCGGCCAGCAAACGCGCCGCGGTGCCGATCGGGTCACCACCCAGCGGCGAGAGGTCCGCGGCGTAAAGGGCCAGTTGGGGACCGCACGCGGGGCAAGCGTTCGGCTGGGCGTGGAAACGCCGGTCAGCGGGATCGTCGTACTCGTCCTGACACGGCGGGCACATGGTGAACTCCGCCATGGTTGTGGCCGGCCGGTCATAGGGGACTGTCCTGATGATCGAGTATCGTGGTCCGCAGTTTGTGCAATTGATGAACGGATAGTTGTGCCGCCGATCGTTGGTGTGCAACAGTTCTGCCAGGCAGTCCGGACAGGTGGCCGCGTCGGGCGTTACCTCCGGCTTGGCACTCGATCCGGATCTCGAGGTGCCGATCCGAAAAGCTGTCTGGCCCGCCGGTTCGACGTCGGACTGTTGCAGGTCCGAGATACGGGCCAGCGGCGGCAGGCGCTCGATGAGCGCCGCGGCAAAGGTGTCGATTGACGGGCGGGGTCCTTCGACCTCGATCACGGCGCCGTTGTCGTCGTTCGAGACTTCCCCGCCCAGTTCGAACTCCGTCGCCAGCCGGTATACGAACGGGCGAAACCCCACCCCTTGCACCTGCCCCCGCAGATGGAATCGTCGTCTGGATATGGCTGAACTCATGGCCACCGCGGCTCCGGCTCTCCGTCCGGCCAATCGTCGAGCAATTCGCGTTCCGCCGCAACCACGAGATTCGTGGTTCACGCTGGATCAGGGCACATTCGGCGCCAAGCTCTCCAGCAGATACTGACAGGCGTCTCTACCGCTGCCAACGCCTGGTGCGTATCCTCACTCGACTCCAACGGCCTTCAGGAACGTACGCGTGTGCCCCTGTGGTTGCACGTCGTTCACCAGGCTTGGCGCGGTATCCGGCTCCACCGGAGTAATAGTGACTGTCGGGCCGCCAGCGTCGCCAGTGCGGGAACCACGTCCGTCGTGGACACACTGGAGATTTGCCCACATCCCGGCGTAGGTGCTGCCCGGCGGATCACCCACCAGGTGGCTGCAGCCCCATTCCCATTGCTGGGTGCCCTCGTTGTAGGTGGCCATGGCGAAGGAATCGGCGGTGTAGCCCGCCTCCGCCTGCTCGGCCACAATCCAGCCCGCGTAGCTGTTCGAGAATTCGAGCACCAACCACACGGTGTCCGGTAGAGTCACCGGCGTTGGCAACGCGACGTCGAGCACGAGCAGTTGCCCGTCCGGCAGACCGTCGGCGCCGATCAGCGTGCCGGGGATCATCGCGCCGCCCGAGCATGGCGACCCGTCGTAGAGCGCCGCGCTCAAGCTGAACGTCCCACCACCGCCGCCGTAGACCGCGAAGTCGAGGTAGATCAACTCCCGGGCGCTGCCCGCTAAGGTGAAGTCAT
>JANQGB010000111.1 GCA_028277545.1 Phycisphaerae bacterium
GAGCGCGGGACTTGAGCAAGGAGGCAGCGTGGCGTCGGCGTCTGGATAGGCAGGCCCAGAGTGGCCAATCTATCCGCAGTTGGTGTCGCCGGCATGGCGTGAAGGAAGCTGCTTTCCACTGGTGGCGACGGGAACTGGCTCGGCGTGACCTGGAGGCGCAGGCCGGCTCGTTCGTGCCGGTGCAGGTGACCGATGACCTGTCGCATGACCGCAACGGGCAGATCGAGATTGAGCTAACAGAAGGCCGAAGCATCCGGGTTACTGGCCCGGTGAACCGGCAGGCGCTGACTGACGTGCTGGACGTGCTGGAGCGTCGCCCATGTTGAAGCTGCCGAGCCTGGGCGAGTTGGACCAGGGCCTGCGGATACGAGTCTACCTGTGCACGTCGCCGACGGACATGCGCAAGGGGTTCGATACCCTGGCGGTGCTGGTGCGGGACACCCTTGGTGGCGATCCGTTGAGTGGACACCTGTTCCTGTTCGTGGGTCGTCGCCGGGACCGGCTGAAGATCCTCTACTGGGATGGCGATGGTTACGCTCTATGGTACAAGCGGCTGGAGCAGGGAACCTTCCGGATGCCGGTTACCAAGGACGGCGCCACCCATGTTGAACTGAAGGCCAGCGAGTTGGCGATGCTGTTGGAAGGGATCGATCTGCGGAGCATCAGGCGCCGCAAGCGCTTCCGTCGCCCGGCGTGATTGATCACCCGGGAGCTGGGCCTGAGCTTCGCTCTGGCATGCCACATGCTTGGCATTATGTGTGATCACGGATGATCCCAATTCGCCGGCCGCCACGCTCGAACAACTTCGGCGCGAGAACCAGCGGCTTAGCGCATCGCTGCAAGAGGCTTCGCAGGCCCACGAGACGCTGCGGGCCTCGCTGCGGGAATCCTCACAGCAAGCTGAACTTTTGCGCGCCGAGCGCGTGGAACTCCTCAAGCAACTCCAGCAGAAAGACCGCGAGCTGGCGAGCGTGCAGCATCAGTTGCAGGCCTTGCTGCGTCGCTACTACGGGCGGTCGTCGGAGAAGATGGATCCGCATCAGCAACTGCTGTTCGAGAACTTGATCGACCAGGTCATTCCGGAGATGCCGAGGGAGGCGAGTGCCCCTGCAAAGAAGCCAGCCGGGCCCGGACGTCAGGGGCATGGCCGCCGTCGGCTGCCGCCGGATGTGACTCGCCAGAAGATCATTCACGACCTGCCGGAGGCCGCGAAGCCCTGTCCGTGCTGCGGGGAACTCCGGCACATCATCGGCAAGGAGACGCACGAACAACTCGAGTTGGTCCCCGCGACGCTGAAGGTGCTCGAGCACGTGCGTCTGACGTACGGCTGCCCGCGGTGTGAAAGAAATGCCTCGTCCGCCGGCCCGCAGATCGTAACCGCGGACAAGCCGTTGCTGCCGATTGAGAAGGGCCTGGCGGCCCCGGGTTTGCTGAGCTACGTGATCGTGAGCAAGTATGGGGATCATCTTCCGATGCACCGGCTGGAGCGGATCTTCGATCGGTACGGGATCCAGATCGCCCGTTCGACGATGTGCGACTGGGCGGCGCAGTGTGCTGAGGCGCTGGGTCCGTTGTACGACCTGATGATCGACGAAGTTCGGGCCTCGCAGATCATTCACACCGACGACACGCCGGTGAAGGTGCGGGATCGCAACCGCACACAGACCCGCACCGGGCGGTTCTGGGTGTACCTGGGGGATAACGATCATCCGTACACCGTGTTCGCGTATACGCCCAGCCGCAGTCGCGACGGGCCGATGGCCTTCCTGCAGGATTGGGGCCAGGACCAGGGGGTGTATCTGCAGGCCGACGCGTTCGGCGGGTATGACGGCATCTACGCAGGCGAAGCCGGTGGTTGCGTAACGGAGGTGGCCTGCTGGGCGCATGCCCGGCGGAAGTTTTACGACGCTCGCTCCAGTGATCCGGAACTCAGCGCCCAAGCGCTGGCCTACGTTCGGCTGCTCTATGACGTCGAGAAGCAGGCGAAAGAGTCCGCCGAGAAGGCCCAAGCGGACTTGGCCTCAGAACGCTACCGGCTGCGTCAGGAGCTCGCCGTGCCGCGGCTGGCCCAGTTCCGGACCTGGCTTGAGTCACAGCAGGCCGAGCGCGGTGGGTCGGTGCTGCCCAAGAGCCCGATGGGCCAAGCCATCCAATATGCCTTCAACCAGTGGGAGGCCCTCTGCGTCTACGCGACCGACGGCCGCTTGAACATCGACAACAACGCCAGCGAGAACGCCCTGCGCCGGGTGGCCATCGGCCGCAAGAATTGGCTCTTCGCCGGGTCGGACAAGGGAGGCCGCACCGCCGCCACGCTCTTCAGCCTGATCGCCACCTGCCAGCGACACAAGGTCGAGCCGATGGCCTATCTCCGTGACGTGCTCACCCGCATCGCGGCCATACCCGTCAACCAGCTCGGGACGCTCCTCCCCGACCGCTGGCAACCAGTCACCGCCAACTGATCCTGCCAAGTAACGTCGCACGGCACCGGCCATGACGCTGCCAGACGCTCATCTCTGCCCAATGTGGTTCGCCGGACGCTTACATTGCGTCAGCTTTTCTTGCGGTTCAAGACTGTAACGCCTAGCCATATTCGTCAACGTGCATTGTCCCGACGCCTTGTGTTCTCGGCAAACTCATACAG
>JANQGB010001374.1 GCA_028277545.1 Phycisphaerae bacterium
CGCGCGATCCCGGTTCACCGGGATTCTCGATGCTAGCCTTCAGGCGCTAGCGCGCCTCCCGGACGCACCACCCCCTGTACCGATGTCAGCGCGTAGAACAGCAGGGTGCGTCCCGGACGCACCATCTTCTGCCCCCGCACCGAAGCCGGCGCGTACGGTGCATCCGGGCGTCAAACGCCCTCAATTGGCAAACAGCGGCAGGCCGGTGAAGAGCCAGATCAGCGCCTGGCCTACGCAACTCGAGAACAACGTTCCAACCATCGTCAACCCGACGAAGAGCATCTTCTTCTTCATCAAGAAAGCCCTTTCGGCAAAGCGGTTTACATTTCCCCGGCCGGCCTGTCGCTCCAGCCAGATGGCAACTCTCGGGCGGCTCCGGCTGCGATGTCGCCGCGCCAGCGCCGCACGGGCGGTGATCCTACCCGAATCCCGGGCCAACGCAAAGCCGGCCCCTTCACCGCGGGTGCGACGTGCGTTCGAGCGGCGCCTCTGGTATCCTGAAGGTTGTTCCGGGGGCAAGTTTCGAGGCAGGCAGCGGCATGACGCTTGACGATTTTCAGCAGCTCATTGAACGGATGTACAGCGACAAGGATAGGCAGCGCGGGGCTGCCGGCACTTTCCTGTGGCTGACCGAGGAGATAGGCGAGCTCGCCGCCGCCGTGGCCGAGGGTACCCAGGCCGACCGTGAGGAGGAGTTCGCCGACGTGCTGGCCTGGCTGGCAACCCTGGCCAACGTCCTGGACATAAACCTCACCGAGGCCGTGCACAAGAAGTATGGACAGGGCTGTCCGGGTTGCGGGAATTTCGTCTGCACCTGCAACGAGAAGCCGTAAGACAGAATCATGGCCGAGCTGGACGTTACCACCACCGACGGTCGCACCCGCCGCCACCCACTTACCGGGGCGGTCATCCTGGGCCGCGAGCCGGGCTGCGACATCCTGCTGGACGACCTGGGCACCTCGAGACGGCACGCCCGAATCCGCCGCGAAGGTGACGGCTACATCGTCGAAGACCTGGGCAGCAAGAACGGTACGGTTGTCAACGACTCCCGCTGTGAATCCGCCCCGCTGTCCGACGGCGACGTTGTCTTGCTGGGCGCGGTGCGCGTGCGCTTCGTGGACGAGCAGGCCCGGGCAGAGCCCAGCACTTCCGTCGTTGTGGCTGACGAAGGTCCGTCGCGGCACATCACCCGCTACTCGCAGCAGGGCAAGGACCTCCGCCTGCCGGAGAATCGGCTGCAGACGCTGTACAACCTGGCCGGCCGGTTGACCCGCCTGCGCGACCGCGATGAGTTGCTCAACGATGTGCTCGACGTCTGCTTCGATATGCTGGGCTTCGAGCGGGGTGCCATAGCCGTCCGCAGGACGGACGGTCGCGGCGTGGACTGGCCGGCGGTGCGTAATCTCCGCGGCACAGGTGGTGAATTGACCGTCTCACGTTCGGTTCTGTCGCGAGCCCTGGACCACGGCGAGCGGGCGGTGATCAATGACACCGGCGCGACAGACTTCGATCCCACCATCAGCATCGTGCAACTCGGCATCCGGTCGGCCATGTGCGTTCCCTTGCGGCATCACGACGAAATCCTCGGCGTCATCTACGGCGACCGCCTCAGCACCGGCGTGCAGTACACCGATCAGGACGTGGACTTCCTGGACGGCCTGGCCCAACTGGTCAGTATCGGCCTGATCAATGCCCGCCTGGTGGAAGAGCAGCAGGCCAAGCTCCGCCTGGAGCACGAGATCAGCCTGGCCCGCGGCATCCAGCAGCGGCTCTTTCCCGCCGTACTTCCGGATCGCGACGATCTGCAGGTCGCGGTGCTGAACGACCCGGGCCGCCACGTCAGCGGTGACTACTACGACGTCATCGAGCTTCAGGACGGCCGCGTGGCGCTGCTGATCGCCGACGTGACCGGTGAGGGCGTGGCCGCTTCCTTGTTGATGGCCAACCTTCAGGCGGCCGTTCGGGTGACCCTCCCCGGCAGCGACAACCTCGGCGAACTGATGGGGCAGTGGAATCGCCTGGTCTACGAGAACACCGAAGCCTCCAAGTTCGTAACCGGCCTGGCGGCCATCGTCGATCCTGCCGCCCGGCGACTCACCATGGCCAACGCCGGCCATCACCAGCCCTTCATACTCCAACCCGACGCCGGACGATGTTACGAACTCGAAGCCGACGCGGGCTTCCCGCTGGGCGTCGTGCAGGACGGCACCTACGCGACCCAGGCCTTCGACCTAGGCCCGGGGCCCTGCACCCTGTTCTGTTACACCGACGGCGTGATAGAGGCCATGAACGAAGAGCATGACCTCTTCACGCTCCAACGCATGACCGACCTGCTGCGGGCCAACAACACCGCCACACCTGTCGACCTCATCAAACGCATGCGCAAGGCCATCCACGGCTTCTGCTCCGGCGCGGTGCAGAGCGACGATATAACCATGCTGGCCGCCAGCCTGGCCTGACCCCATCCACCAAGCGTGCCACCGTCCGCCTGCCCCTGGAGTCAATCTGCGGTACCGGCGCCACAGTGCGGCACCGGAGGCAGCATGTGGCACCAGAATGAGAGTGTGTCACCGGAATGAGAGTGTGGCACCGGCATCTTGCCGGTGCAGCCGTAGCAGCCGTAGGGTGCATCTTGATGCACCAAGAGCCTTAATCATCCAAGCTCCTCGCGCACCTCACCCAGCCGCCGCTCCGCCAGATACCTGGCAAACGCCGCCAGCGTGTCGTCACTGATGTGATGCTCGATCCCCTCGGCGTCGATGGCCGCCTGCTTCTCGGGCACACCCAGGGCGCAAAGAAACCGCAGAACGGTGGTATGCCGTACACGTATCCGCCGGGCGAGAGCCCTGCCTGCGTCGGTCAGGAATATCGATCGGTACGGCCGGGTGCGTATCAGGCCTTCACGCTGAAGCCGGTTGATAGTTCGACTGACTGACACGTGCGAGATACCCAGATGGCGAGCGATGTCCACCAGCCGGGCCTCGCCTTGCTCACTGGTCAGGGTCTCGATCAACTCGACATAATCCTCGGCCGTCTCCTGGGCGTGATCCTGGCGCGTTCGTTCGTACCGCTCGTTCGCCTCGGCGATTTCCGACTCCGGCGGTTGTCCGGACCCGGGCGATTCCTCGGCAGGCTCGGCGGCCGGCCCGCGCTCTCCTGAAGGGGGTGAGCTTCGTTTTGTCATGGCGACTCTTCCTGGGGAATCGGGCTTCCGTGCGGGTCGGTGGCCGCACCGACGATGTCCTCGGCCACCTGCTCGCGCAGCGGTTCGGTTATAAAGTGCTCCACGCGCTCGGCCGGTTCATGCAAGTGATCGCTGGGCAGCTGCAGGTGCTTGGCCAGGTAGCTCTCCCACAGGCGGTGAGACCGAACCAAGTCCTTGGCCCGGTCCGATCCTCGAGGCGTCAGAACGATACGCGCCTCGACTGGCTGAACCAGACGCTGCCAGCGCAAGAGCCAGAGGGCGAGTCTGGGGGCGAGTCCGCCGCCCAGCGCCAGAGCGATCTCACGGCTGGACAACCCGCTGGTTGCCGAGCCGGCGGACATCTCGCGCCAGCGATACAGAATGCCCAGCGCGTCTTCGCAGACGATGCGGTAGGCCAGCGACGTCCGTCGCAGCCAGCGGGCCACCAGCCCATAGCGGGGAGCTGCCACCACCGCCAGGGCGAACTGCAGCCCGGCTGCCACCGCCATCATTCCCGCGACCGACGTATTGAAGTGGATGGCCAGCAGCGTGCCGAACACCGCCGCCGTCACTCCCTGCACGCCGGCCAGCAGCATCATGACCCACAGCCGATCGGTCAGCAGGTGTGCCGCCGCCGCCGGGGCCACCAGCATGGCCACCACCAGGATCGAGCCCACGGCCTCGAACGCCGCTACCGTCGTGCCGGCCACTACGCCCATCAACATGTAGTGAATCAGGGCGGCACTTATGCCCATTGTCGTAGCCAGGTGGGGGTCAAAGGACACGATCTTCAGCTCTTTCCACAGGATCACTACGAAGGCAATCACCAGGGCAAACACGATCAGCAGCGACCAGAACCGCAGTGGGGCGGTAACGCCGAAGTGAGTGACCGTGTCCAGCGGCAGCAGCTCGATGGCTCCGTAGAGCACGCAGCCCGGGTCCAGGTCCACCTGATCCGCCACTCGCGTAATCAGGACCACTCCCAGGGCGAAGAGCGATGTAAAGACCACACCCAGAGCGGCGTCGTGCTTCACTCGGGCGACCTTGTGGATAGTCTCCGCCAGGAACGCGGTGAGCATTCCGACCACCAGCGCCCCGAGGAACATGGGCAGCAGGGCTCGGCTGCCGGTGATCATGAAGGCGATGGCCAGCCCGGGAAGAATGGCGTGGGCGATAGCGTCGCCCAGCAGGCTGAGCCGTCTCAAGACCATGTAGCAGCCCAGCAGGGCGCAGGAGGCGTTCACCAGCGCCCCGATGGCCATCGTCCAGACGTCCAGCCGGGTGATCTCCATTACTGACCTCCGCTTGACCCGGCACCGGGCGGCGTTTCCGGCTGATGCGGCGAGGGCGGCGGCAGGTCAGGCCCCTCGGGCCAGCGACCGGACTCCACCAGCTTGTGTTCGAGATGCTGCACCACGTCGGCCGACAAGACGTGTTCAATCTCGTCGGCATCGCGGTCCACGTGGTCGGCGGCTATACGGGCTTCTTCGATCAGGAACACCTCCCACAGGCGATGAACTCGGACCACGCTGGCGGCCGCACTGAGCCCGTCGGCTGTGAGGCGGTAGGAGTGCCCGTTAGCCAGAACAACCAGGCCACGGCGGCAGCCGTCGCGCAGCAGGCTGGCGGCGCGCTGAGCTGACCACGCCCGCCGGGCGGTAATCCGTTCGGCGCTGACCGCCACGCGCGGGTCACCGTCGTCCTCTGCCAGCTCGTACACGGTCCGCAGCAGGTTCTGCCGAGCCACGCGCCGTCTGGTGCGGAAGCGGAGCATGGCGCCCGACAGCACGCCCCGCTCCGGAGCGACCAACATGCTGATCAGAAACATGGCGGCGCCCGCCAGCACGATCATCGGACCGGTTGGCAGCCGGGCGACCCAGGCGCTGAGCAGCGTGCCGCTGACCGCGGCCACCGCCCCGAAGATGGCCGACAGGATCAATACGCCGCTCAGTCGGTTCGTCCAGAACCGGGCCGTGGCCCCGGGGATGATCAGCAGGGCGGCCATCAGCACCACCCCGACCGCCGGCAGGCCTATGACCGTGGTCAAGACCAGTAGGGCCATCAGGACCAGGTCCAGCGCCAGCACCGGCCAGCCCTGCACCGCGGCGAAGCCGCGATCGAAGCTCAACAGCGTGAACTCCTTGAACAGCAGCAGAGTCACCAGCAGTACCGCGGCGCTTACGCCGCCGATCAGCAGCACGTCCTGCAGGAGCATGCCGGCGGCCTTGCCGTAAATGTAGTTGTCCAGGCCGGCCCGATTGCCGCCCGGCAGGTTCTGGGCGATCCGTGACAGGGCAATGCCCAGGCCGAAGAAGACGCTGAGCACGATGCCAATTGCGGCGTCGTCCTTGACGCGGGTAGAGTGACGCAACAGTGCCACTATCAGCACGCCGATAATCCCGGCCGCCACTGCCCCGACCATGAAAGCCACGAAGTTGCGCTCGCGCAGAATCAGAAACGCCACGCACAGACCCGGCAGGGCCGCGTGAGCCAGGGCGTCGCCCATCAGCGCCCGGCCGCGTAGCACCGCGAACGAACCGATCACGCCCCCGACGATGCCCAGCAGGCACGTCCCCGCCAGCACGATGAGCGTGTTGTATTCCAGCATGGCTCTGGCACCCGTGGACTTAGTGTGCCTGGCGTACCTGTTCCGCTACCGCGTCCAGCAGCGTCAGCCGGCCTCCATACGTGGAACGCAGGTTCTCCTGCGTAAAACATTCCGCGGTCAGGCCGGCCGCTACCACGCGCATGTTGAGCATGATCAGGTGATCGAAGTAGGACTCCACCGTCTGCAGGTCGTGATGCACCACGATGACCGTCCGCCCCTGGCTGCGCAAGTCGCGCAGCAGGGCGATGATGGCCTTTTCCGTGGTGACGTCGACACCGGCGAAGGGCTCGTCCATGAAATACAACTGGGCTTCCTGGGCCAATGCCCTGGCCAGGAACACCCGCTGCTGCTGCCCGCCGGACAGTTGGGATATTTGCCGGTGGGCGTAATCAGCCATGCCGACCTTGGCCAGCGCTTCCATGGCCTGCGTGCGGTCGACCGCCCCGGCGCGACGGAACCAGCCGAGCTTGCCGTAACGCCCCATCAGGACAACATCCAGCGCGTCTACCGGGAAGTCCCAGTCGACGCTCTCCCGCTGAGGCACGTAGCCCACCAGGTGGCGGTTCTTGCGGTAGGGCCGGCCAAAGATGTCCACCCTCCCGCTGCTCAACGGAATGAGGCCCAGGATAGCCTTGATCAGCGTGCTCTTGCCGGCCCCGTTGGGGCCGATGATCCCCACCAGGCGCCCTTCCGGAACGTGCAGGTCGACGTCCCAGAGTACCGGCTTGCGCTGGTAGGCCACGGTCACGTCGTGTACCTCCAGCGCGATGCGCGGTTCCGTGTGGCGCGTGGCCGGCCGGGCTTCCCCGGTTGCGACGGTCATTTCAGGGCTCCCACTATGGTGCCAACGTTGTGTCGCACCATGCCGGTGTAGGTGCCGGCCGCGGTGCCGTCGGCGCCCATGGCGTCGCTGAACAACTCCCCGCCGATCCGCACCTCGTGGCCGCGGGATTGGCAGCCCTCCAGCAGCGCCTTGACGTTCTTCTCCGACACGCTGCTCTCCACGAAGACCGCCTTGATCTTACGCTGTACCATGTAATCGATGAGCGCGTTGATGTCGCTCACGCCGGCCTCACTTTCCGTGCTGATGCCCTGAATGCCGCGCACTTCGATGTCGTAGGCGTCACCGAAGTACCCGAAGGCGTCGTGGGCGGTAATCAGCACGCGCTGCTGGGCCGGGATGGTGGCGACCTGTTCGGTGACGAACTTGTGCAGCGCCGCCAACTCCGCCAGGTAGGTCTTGGCGTTGGAGCCGTATTCCGCCGCGTTGTCGGGATCGAACTCGGCGAAGACATCGCGGACGTGTTCGACACAGCGCATCCACAGCGACACGTCAAACCAGACGTGCGGGTCGGGATGTCCGGCGCTACCTTCTGGTTCGCGGAGGTCGTCGTGCGGCAGGCCGGCCGCTACGGCATGCACCGGCTTCTTGTCGGCCAACTTGCCGAACAGGTCGGCCATCTTGCCTTCCAGCAGCAGCCCGTTGTAGAGAATCACGTCCGCGCCATCCAGCAAACGGACGTCGCGGGGCGAGACCTTGTAGAGGTGCGGATCGACCCCTTCGCCCATCAGGGCAGTGACCTTGCACTGCTCGCCACCGACGTGCCGGGCAATGTCGGCCACCATGCCGGTCGTACACACCACGTCGATCTGAGCGCTGCCCGATCGCCGGTTAGTCGCTCCCTCGCTGGCTTCCGGGCTGCAGCCGGTGCCACCGGCCACAGCCAGCAGCGCCCCCAGCAGAAGTCCGGCAGAAACTTGACTTCGCATATGTCACCTCGTGTTGTTCTGAATTCCGGGCCGCGAGACTGTCAGGTCCTACGTCCGCGCACATCCTGTCTGGCACCTATTGATCGAGACTGGCACCTACCAGCAGGCCCCGGCCCGTGACGCCTGCGTCTTCGGCGCCATCTGGCACCTACCGATCGAGTTTGGCACCTGCCAGCAGACCTGACTCCACGGCCGATGTCATATCGGACGCTTCTAGTGCTTCTTAGCCTGCACGTCATTATGTAGCATGCGCTACACTTTGTCAACAAACGTTCAGAGAATCCGCTGCCGTCAAGTGGCGGAGTCGGACTGCGCCGCGACTATTCCCCGATGTCTTCGTTCCAGAGTTTGGGCCTGGCAGAAATGAAGTCCTGCATGATCCGGACGCACTCGGCGTCGTCTATGATGTCGAGGGTCACCCCGCGCGAGCGCAGGTACTCTTCGGGGCCCTGGAAGGTGCGGTTCTCGCCGATGACGATTCTGGGAATGCCGTACAGCAGGGCTGTACCGCTGCACATGTCGCAGGGCGACAGGGTGGAGTAGAGCACGGCGCGGCGGTAGTCGGCGGCTTTGAGCCGGCCGGCGTTCTCGATACAGTCCATCTCGGCGTGGAGGATGGCGCTGCCGCTCTGCACTCGTCGATTGTGACCGCGGCCTACGATCTCACCATCAATCGCCAGAACCGATCCGATGGGGATGCCGCCCTCCGCCAGCCCCTGCCGGGCTTCTTCGACGGCAGCCTGCAGGAACTCGTCCATGCGCTCGTGCCCCATGCTCAGGAAAGCCTGATAACGCCACTCAGCCCGAGGTGGCCTGCTTGGGATCGCTTCGCGGGACCAGGTCGATTCCGCCCGGCGAGAAAGGGTGACAGCGAATCACGCGCCGGCCGGCAAGCCAGGCGCCGCGCCACAGGCCGTGCGTTCGCAGGGCCTCAATGGCATACTCGCTGCAAGAGGGGCAGAACTTGCACGATCCGACCAGCAGCGGGCGTACGATTGACTGGTAGGTCTGGATCAGCAGCACGCCGGCTGCCACGGCGGCCCGCGATGGCAGGTGCTTGAGTTGTCGCACCGCATTATTCATGGCGACTCGTAGCGACCCCGGTAGTAGAAGGCGGGACCGGCTAGCGAGACGTGCGGTCGTCTACTCGCTCCAGCACGGTAACGTCCTGTCCCACCCGATGTTCCTTGCCGTCAGCCGTTGTGACCAGCACCTGCATGCGGTGCGTTCCCGGTTCGGTGAGGAACTTCTGGCCGGTACGGCCGTTGGAGACCGGCTCGCCGTTATCCGTCCACAGATAGAACGCTCCCTTCAGCATATCGTCCGGGGCGGTGACGCTGTAGCTGACCAGCAGCGGGGCCAGGCCGATGGTCGAACTCAGGCGCACGGCCAGGCGATCGCTGCCCGCGCCGGATCGAACGGCCGGCGTCGGGCGCGGCGGTGTTACCCTGTCCTGCTTGGGCGGCAAGGGTACTGGTTTGGTCCGTACCACCGCGCCTGTTGAGGCCTGCGCCGTGCGTCCCGACCGGCCAGGAATGGCTTGGCGAGGACTGCGGGTGGCGATAGCCGTGCTTGCTTTTCCACCGTTCGTCGCAGAGCGCGGGCTGTCCTCGAACTGGCTGGACGCGTCGGCAACCACCTGACCGCTGCCGGCGTTCCGCCTGACGGGGGGCAGCGGGGTCGGCCTGCCAGCCCCGGCAGCCAGCGCCACGCTGCTGGGGGGAGGCAGCTCCTTGATCTGCAGACGAGCCAGTTCTACCGGCGGTGTTTTGGGCGTCGCGTCGCAGTTCTGGGCGAAGAACGCGGCGGCCACACTGGGCCGGCGCTCGTGGCCCAGGTCCTGGAAGACCGCGAACTTGACGTCGAATCCGTGGCGATTGTACCAGCGGGCTGCGGCCTCAGACTCGACGCGACATATCTTGAAGTCGTTCTCCGTGTAGAAGATGCCCACTTTGTAGTTGCGGTAGCGGCGCACCTGCTGGGGGTCGAGGATGGCTTCGCTGAAATTCGACTGTTTCACGCAGAGGCAACTGAACCGCTCCGGGTAGTGGTTGGCCATGTAGTGGGCCACGTACCCGCCGTAGGACCAGGAGGTGACCAGGGTGTGGTTGGGGTCGATGTTC
>JANQGB010000288.1 GCA_028277545.1 Phycisphaerae bacterium
TCGCCGAACGGCCCTGTGGGGCGACATGCTGCTGCAGCATCGGGAGATCGTCGACCGCATCCCGACCGAGGGCACCGTGATCTACGATTGGCACTACCGGCCAACGGTTACCGGCGACTCGGTGGCTTTCTTCAAGAAGCGCGGCTTTGAGGTCGTTGGCTGTCCGGCACTGGTGTGCTATCCGTACATGATCCTGCCGTCGGGCGGCAACTTCGAGAATATCCGCCGTTTTGCCGAGATCGCCCGCGTGCAGGACATCCTGGGTATCGACACCACGATCTGGATTCCCACGCGCTACCTGAGCGACGTTCTCTGGCCCGGCATGGCCTACGCCGCAGGGCAGTCGTGGGCTGGCGGCAACTGGGACGAGGTCGCCTTCTACCGCGGCTTCCTGGCCGACTTCTTCGGCTCGCCGGAAGGGGAGGCTTTTGCCCAGGCCTGGACGCGTCTGGGCAAGATCGACTGGCGCTTGCAGCAATTCAAGACCAGTTGTTGGTTCGACGCAGAGACGCTGGCAGTGGCCAGGCAACAGGCCGACGGCCCCGCGGGTGATTCAGCGCGCCGCTACCTGGCAGAGTTGGAGGGAGTGAGAAAGGCACTCGCCGGACTCCGCCAAAGCGTCAGCAGGAATCAGAATGCCTGGCAGGCCATCGAACAGTCGGTGGACATTCTGGCCTATACGCTGGAGCACTTTCTGGCCAGCGCGGAGGTTCAGAAGGGGGGTGAGTGGGACTACGCCCGCCTTCGGGGTTTGGACGCCTGTTGTGTCGAAGCCATTGGCTGGATCGAGGCGGATTGGGACCGCAGCCGGTTCGCCGACGATCCGTACAAGGCCGACCTGAACGACACCGGGCAACACCTGCTGGATCGCTTTCAGAAGATGCACGCTTACCACACACGGTTGCTGGCGGAGTCGCCGGTCACTCCCTGATTGCGGAGCGGGCGGCCCTGGCCAATGTCCCGCAACTAGGTCCCTTCACTTCTGTGCATTTGGCCGCGTGTGGCGCGGGCAGCTTGACGAGATGTGACGCAGGCACCCTGTCTGTGCGCCCAACGTCGAATCCAACCGCATAGCGGATCGCACGACGGGGGCTGACACTCCCCCGTTGCGCGCCTGGAGTGCCGTCAGAGGGCAGTTCGCCTAGCGAAAGCCCCCATCCCCGCGTCGCCGCAGGGATGGGGGCCAACGATTGAGTGGCTGGGCCAGTGCTTACAGCTCGAACTCCGCCTCCAAAGCCTTGCCGATGCGCAGCTTGGCTTCGGTCAGGTGGGCCCGGCTGTAATTATCGAGGTTGGCCGCTTGCTCGCCGGCCAGTACTTCGTCAATCTGCTGGGCGATGCCGGAGAGTGTCATCCGGGTGATCGCGTGAGCATCTGCCGGCATGGTCTTGCCGGGAGTGCGAATAACGACGTTGATCATGTTCTCCATGTGCCGCCGCTGCAGGTTGCGTCGCATGCTGGAGATGTAGGGCTGACGGTCGGTAAACTTCTTGGTCGGCGGTTCGGTCACTTCGGACCATACACCCCGGGCCAGAGTGGTCATGAGCTCCGGCACCGTCAGGGCGTCCTCGTCTGCGGGCACCTTCAGCTGGGCGTCGTACAGCCTGGTGATGGTAGACGGGTTCATGATGTGGAACAGCGCCCAGGATTGGATGGCCGCCACCCGGTCGTGAACCGGGTACTCCCGCACCGAGTCGTAGGCGTCGGAATCCCAGTGGCGCCACCTGCCCGGTCCGAGCTTGTTCAGCAGGGCCGGCTCGAACTTGAACAGCTTGTCGGAGAATATGTTATCCAGCAGGAACTGGAGCGCTTCGCGCTGCTTGGCCGCCGGCACAATCACGAACGGCGGGTGGGCGTTCGGGTCGCCTTTGTGGTCCCGACTGACGAACTGGCCGCCGATGTAGCGGGCGGCGAAGTGCGACGAGCGGCTGACCTCGAAGATCAGCATGTCGAACGAACGCCGAAGCTGGTTCCAGCTCTCACCTTCCTTGACGGCCCAATCCTCGATATCGGGCAGCAGTTTCTTGACCATGGCCAGCCGCTGTTTGGCGTAGGCAATGGGATCGTCGCCGTTGTCGAAACGGTTGACCAGCGGATCGGGGTCGAAGTAGGAGGTGTCGAAATCGGTGGCGTAGGCCAGCCCGGGTTCGGCACACCGCGAGGTGATCGACTTGAGCA
>JANQGB010000326.1 GCA_028277545.1 Phycisphaerae bacterium
CCCTTCGTCAGTCGCCTCCGAGCTCTTCGCTCTTCCCGAGGCGACGCAACTGCCCGGCGATGTCGCCCTCACCCAGCACGAAAGAGACCTTCGCGCCGGCCAGGATCTCCTGAGTAAGTTCGAGCTCCTTCATCCGGGCAAGCACCGGGTTCTCCGCCAACAGCCGGGTGGTGTTGGCCTGGCTACGGGCGGCCGCGGTCTCCTCACGCCGCTTGATCAGGTTGGCCTGGGCGGCCTTCTCCGCCTCGATCACCTGGTTCAGGATGGTCTT
Organism: Phycisphaerae bacterium; assembly: GCA_028277545.1. GTDB lineage: Bacteria > Planctomycetota > Phycisphaerae > UBA1845 > UBA1845 > JANQGB01. Next base: position 272 of record JANQGB010000326.1, read on the forward strand.
CATCTCACCAGGCAGGATGATGTCCTTCAGGCCAACACTCTTGACCGCGACACCGAACTCCAACGCCCGCGAAGCGAGCACATGGCGAACCTCGCCACCGACCGACTCCTTGTCCGCCAACAGGGCGTCCAGCGTCCGGGTGCCAACCGCTGCCCGCAAGGCGAGTTGGGCCTCACGGTACAACGCCTGGGCGTGGTCGTTGACGACCCCGACAGCCTTGAGCGAGTCGACCACCTGGTACGTGACCAGCAGGTTCACTCGCAAGGTCACCTTGTCCTTGGTCATGATCTCCTGACCCGCTACGTCGGCGACCTGCTCTCGCCGATCAACAGACTTCCAAGTGAGCCGGCCGACCTTTGACCAGAACACATGACGCCCCTTGCCCAGCTTCTCGATCAGCTCACCATCCTTGAACAGCAGGGTGTCCTCGTGCTCCGATACTTCCAGGCCGAACAGATACTGCGAGCCGCACGGGTGGGCCAGGATGGCCTCCATCCGAGGGTGCTCGAAGCGCAGCTTGTTGGTGTCGAACACCTCGACCTCGAGCTTGTAGGGCTCGTTCCAGAAGGCGTGCCGCCCGGGTCCGAGGAAGTAGCCCAGTCGGCCGTCCTGCCAAACCAGGGCGCGCTCGTGGTCCGCAAGCTGAACGACGGTCAGGGCCGCGCGAAGGTTCGCGTCTGCGACCAGCACGTCCAGCAGCTTGTGCTCGAACTTGGCCGACAGCGTGGTGAAGATCTCAACGCGATCGCGCCGCGGCTTCCAGAGCCTGCTCCACAGGCGGTATCGGCCGGGCTGCAGGAGCTCGGCAAAGTCGCCGTGCCGGAAGAGCAGACCCATCTCAAACGATTTGACTCGAACAGTGAACCACATACTAGAGCCACCTCCTTTCCATCGTGCTCACGTATCTGATAGCACGTTTATCAATCACGCCTCGTGGGCGAGAAACTACAACCGCAGATTGAAGGGTGGTTCACCCTCCCAGCCCCGCTTGGGCGACGGAGCCGAGCTTGAGGCCGGCCACGGAATGCCTTGACCTGGCAGCAGCCCGCCAAGAACGTGCGCAGGACCGCCGGTGTCGGCACTGTGACTGGCCGGTATCCGCCCGGCTGCAAGGTCGCTGCACCGGTGCCAACGCCGCCGTCCGCAGTCTCTCGAGGAGACCGCAGCGATCGTGAGCCGGCCCGCCGGTCGAGGAACCACTCCCACAACCTGCTTCGTTCCAGAGCGATTCTCGGTCGCTTTGTTGGAGAACGGGATTTGAACCCGCGACAACACAGTTATTAGCTGTGCGCTCTTACCGCTGAGCTATCTCCTCGTTGGTGGTTTCTCACGGTATTGTTCTTCGATGCCGTTCACGGAACACGCCCTGGCAAATCCCACAGGCGCCGGGCGCGCCGCCGGCAACAACATCGATCCAACCCATCACTCGTTGTCCGCTGGAGCCGCCTATGACACAGGCTGCCAGCCTCTGCGCTTGTCCTGGCGAACCCGGGACTGCCGGCTCGGGCGTTCAATGCACCAGCCGACTGGGCAGCACAGCGGATTGCCGTCCGCGCGCAATTCGCGCGCCTGGGCGTCCTCACGCTTCGTAGGACGCCTCTGTGACCTCTCTCGTTTGCCGCAGAGCGCAACAAAAAAACCCTGCAACCTCACGGGCGGCAGGGTGTTACCGAATCGAATCGATTCAACAGAACCCTACGGCCCGCCTCCACGCCTCATGTCCGCCGGGGACGAGGCATAACCACGTTCGATGACCGCCTTGCCAAACAGGCAGGCTGGTTCAGCGATTATGGCTTCAAGATGTCGGTTAGACCGTAGACTCATGGCACTCACGTTTACTTCCAGACAAACAAACAACTCATACGACGTGAGAGACTATACACTGTTGAATCACGCAGTCAAGGACCTTTATCAAAAAAAGTCGAGCGGGACCGACGCGCTGCGTCTCTCACGGCCACGGTTACTCCGAGACACGCTCCGGCACGCACCTACGGCTTC
>JANQGB010000460.1 GCA_028277545.1 Phycisphaerae bacterium
GCAGGACCGTCTTCGCCAGACGATGCTGGACCAGCAGACACTCAAGGACGACACCGAGGCCTTGGCCGGCGAGGCGGCTGAGGATGGCTCTATCGGCGACATACAGTCGGATTCCGCGGCGGGGCTGAGTCATCGTCAAGCACGGCTTGGTCAGGGCATCCGCGACGTGAGCCGGCGATTGCAGAGGGTCCGCAACCGCCTGAAACTGAGCAGTTCGGCGAGCGCGGACCGTGCGGCGATCGAGCAGCGTGTCGCCCTGCTGATAGAGGAGCTGTCAGCTACCGCTACCGGCCCGGTGGCGTCGGCCTCTCGGGGGCTGGGGCAGGCCGCGGAGCCGGGCAACTCCGAAGCCCGGCAACTTCTCGAGCGGGCCGCCGGGGACCAGCAGGCCACTATCGATGCCCTCCGCCGCACGGTCCGGCTGATGGACCAGTGGGGCGATTTCCAGGAGGTCGTCAACAAGACTCGCGACCTGCTTGATCGACAGCAGGCACTCCGGGCCGCCACCACTGAGCAGGGCCGTAGGACCCTCGGACAGCGACCGGAGGACTTGTCCGGACAGCAGCAGACACGCCTGCGGCAGGTCCAGCGCCAGCAGTCTCAGCTCGCTGATGAGACCGAGGCCTTGGTTGGCCGTATGCAGCGTCTGGCGGACGGCAGCCGGGCCAAGGACCCCGCGGGAGCAGACGCGCTTCAGCAGGCAACCCGGGCCGCGGTGGCGAGCGATGTCACTGAAAGGATGCGCCAGGCGGCGGAGGCGGTCGGGGCTAACCGCACGGCAGCCGCCTTGATTGACCAGCGTACCGCCCAGTCTGCACTAACCAGCATGCTTGAGGGGCTGCAGGAGCGTCAGCAGCGCGAGCTGGCCGAACTGGCCAAGCGGCTCGAATCGTTCGAACAGGCGGTGGCCGGGCTGCTGCGACAGCAGCGCGATTTACGCGGGGCTAACGAAGAGGCCCAGCGTCTGGAGGCGGAGGACGATACTTACGTCGGCCTGGCCTCGCCGCAGCGCAGATTAAAGCGCAACGCGACGCGGCTGGCCGACGACATGGAGGAGCTGTCCTCCCGTGGACCGGCAGCCGACCGCAGCGCGGAGAATCCGGCCCAACTGGTGCGGCAGTCGGCCGCTCCCATGGCCAAGGCGGAGTCGGCCTTGACCAGGGCGGAAGGGCCGCGGGCCGGTGCCTACCAGACTCAGGCAATAGACCTGCTCGCCCAGGCCGCAGCCGAACTCGAGGAGCTTGCCCGTCGCACCCGAGAAGAGGCCTCTCGCCAGTCCATGGGCGCGCTGAGGGCCAAACTGGAGGGCATCCGCGACACTCAGCAGGACATCAACGACCAGACCCTGACCTATATCGATCGGCTGGCGGAGAAGAAGCGCCTCAGCCGGGCGGACAACCGCCGCGTTGTCCGACTGGCACGGACCCAGGAGGACCTTCACCAGCCCGTGCAGGCGGTGCGCGGCGAACTCGGCGACGCCGAGGTGTATACGTGGGTGATCGACCGCGTGTTGGGGCTAATCGGCAAGTCGGGTGACGCTCTGCGGGCTCGCCGGTTGAACCAGGAGCTGTCTGGCGATCAGCAGCAGGTGGTGGCGGAGTTGGACTTGCTGATCTCAGCCCTGGCTGAGGCGGCCGCCCTGCCATCTGCCGATGAATACGCTGAAGGGGGAGGCGGAGGTGGCGGCGGGCAGCAGGGAGCGGACGATGGCTCCCCGATTCCCGGCGTGGCTGAGTTGCTGGTGCTTAAGGCCATGCAACTCGACGTCAACGCCCGGACCGCGAAGCTGGGCGGTGACTTCAGTACGGACGACGCCACTGAGAGCGACCTCCGCGAGTTACGACGCCTGGGCGAGCGACAACGCAAGATCCAGGAGTTGGCTCTTACCGTTACCCGACGGGCGAAAGCTGGCAGTGCCCCTGGTGGCTGAGCCTTGAAGGAGTGTCGAGATGATGTCACGTTATCTGACTGGCTTCGGTTGCCTGCTGGTCGCCAGCGTCGCGGTCCCACCCTCGACAGGCGGGGCAACTTTTGCCCAGGATGCCGCGCCGGACCAGAACAGGCCGGCTGAAGACGACCCCGACGACTCTGATCTGGCTGAGCGATTGATCCGCCAGGCCACCGGTGAGGATGAACCAGGTCTGATGGGCGAGATCATGGAACTCATGAACGACACCGCCCGGCGCCTGGACCAGGAGTTCGACCCGGGTGATGCCACGCGCGGCATCCAGGACCAGATCGTCAAGAAGCTCGACGACGCCATCGCTGCTGCGCAGCAACGCAAGCGGCGTTCCTCCAGCCAGCGCCAGCAGTCTGACGACAAACGGCAGTCACCGCCGAAGCCGGCTGACGGGCATGATCAGTCAGACGACGCGTCAACGGAAGGCGACCAGGCGAACCAGAAGAGCGTCGGTACGCAGAGCGGCGCCAAACAGCCCGCCGCGACCGGGCGGTTTCGCGACTTCCGCCGAGGCTGGGGGCACCTGCCGCAGCGCGATCGCGAGGAGATTCTCCAGGGCATAGACGAGGACGTTTTGGAGAAATACCGGCCGCTGATCGAACGCTATTACCGCTCTCTTGCGGAAGAGGGCGAGGAGTGACCTCTGATGGCCTTCCTGTTTGAGCGGAGGAGTCTGGTAAGCCGAGTGATGCTGGCTTGCGTTCTGACCTCCGGTGCCGCCGACACCGGCGACGCCGCACCACCGACCGGATCAACTCCCTTTGTCGAAGAGATCACGCCGGAATCGGCGCAGTCCACCGAGCGCGGGTTGGCCTGGCTGGCGTTGCAACAGCAGGAGGACGGC
>JANQGB010000474.1 GCA_028277545.1 Phycisphaerae bacterium
GGGTGCCGTGCCGCTGGGCGAGGTGGCGGACTACCACTCGCGGCTGTCGAGCATCACCGGCGGGCAGGGCAGCTACGCGCTGGGATTCTCGCACTACGAGCAGGTGCCCAGCAACATCGCCCAGCAGATCATCGCCGACAGCAAGAAGCCGGTGGAGGAGAAGTAGGCCGCCACCGTACCGCAGGCATCCTGCCGGCATGGCTCTGGCGGTAACTGTTGGCGGGAGACTCTGCTGCGATAGATCCTGTGTAATGGACCAAACCTACTCGGGGCACGCTCGTCGAGGCTGACGGGCGTGCCCCGTGTCGTGCGCTCCGGCGGGCATCTGAGCGATGGTGCTACTGGTCAGGCCATGGGCGGCGTCTGCCGTTCGGCCCGACCACGATCGATAGCGTCGGTCACCAGCTTGAACACTATCATAGCCAGGAAGGCCGCCACGCCGATCCCGGCGTAGACGTACCAGATGTAGTGAGCGTTGGCGTAGGCTTCGGGAAGCGTTCCGCCGTTTTGGATCGCCTCGTTGTATTGGGCCTGTGCGTGGGCACTCAGGGTCTTGGGGTCGGGGCACCACCAATCGAGCAAGTAGCCGGAGATTCCGAACCCCAGAAACCAGGCGAAGAAGGTAGTGAGGTGCTGGTAGCCCAGATAGAGGCCTTCCTCACCCTTGGGAGCCTGCTTGGAGGCGTATTCGAGAAACTTGGGAGACAGGAAGCACTCGGCCAAGCCTTGCAGGCCTATACCGATGACCAGCATGAGGGTGATCGGGTGGATGGTGGTGTTGCCGAAGAGAGTGAACTGACTGTTGGTGTTGGGGCCGAACACCGGCCCCAGGGCGATGGCCACGGCCGTCAGTGGGATGATTAGCAGGCCGACGGCCATCGAGTTCTCCGGTTTCACGCGGCGAACCATGTGTGTGATGGGGACCACCAGGAGCACCACTACCAGTGGGTTAATGTTGGCCAGCCAGGCCGGCTTGCCTTCGCCAACCAGCCGCAGGTAGAACTTGGTCATCGAGGCGTACAACTGACCTTGAATGATCCAGAAGCCGGCCACTATCAGGATAAGGGTCAGGAAGCGGAAGTTGGCCAGGACCTTGACATACCCTCGCAGGGCTTCGTCGAAAGACTTCGAGGTCTTGTCGCCGTCAATGCCTTTGTAGAACAACGCTACCAGTACGAAAGCAATGAAGGCCATGGCCGACGAGTAGAGGTTGATGGAGGCCAGTCCGAACGTCTCGCGCAGCGGGTCGGCCATGGTCTTGCCGTAGAACGAGCCGATGTTGACCACCATGTAGAAGATGGAGAAGGCCCGAGCCCGGTGGTCGGCGTCGCTGCATTTGGCCACCGTGCCGGAGATGACCGGCTTGACGATAGCCCCGCCGACCATGATCAGTCCGAGCGACAGGATGACCGTGCTCTTGAGTTGGAAGGCGCCCAGCAGACCATAGCCGGCCGTCAGCAGGGCGAAGGCCAGCATCAACGCCCGGCGGAAGCCGATGCGGTCCGCCATGGCGCCCATGAACGTGGGCAGCAGGTACAAGACCGACGAGAACAAGGCCGAGACGATGCCGGCCTCCGGATCGGTGAAGCCGACGTCTTCGGTGAGATAGAGAGCCAGGAAGATGAACATCCCGTAGAACGCCGCCCGCTCGAAGAGTTCGGCTCCGTTGGCGAACCAGAACACGCGCGGGAAGCGCCATCCGAGTTTCCTGGGCTGTTGGACGAAGTCGTCGGTCATATCTGTTCATTCCCCCTGTTCGGGCGATCGTCAATTCGGCTCCATTCCGGGCGGAATCGTACTCGAACCGGCCGCGGAGGGCCAATTGGGGGTTTATGGCGCGCTGGCGGGGCCCTGTCATCGCCGATGGCGGCGTGCTGACCATCGAAGAGGAGTTCACCGTCTCGAACTTCACCAACAACGGGGCCACGGTCTATCCCAACAACACCAAAAGCGGCGGCAACGCCATCACTAACGCCTACCTGAAGGGCGGGACCACGGACGCTACTCAGAGCAGTCAGCCACGGACGTGGGCCAACGTTTACCTGGATCGCGACGGGGTGCTGGTTGCGGATGAGGACGTGCTGACGGTCACCAACTGGCACGAGCCGGAGGGCGGTACTGCTGAGCGTGTCGTGATGAACTGAGATTATTACACCTGGTGACCGAGTGTGAAGTGCTCGGTGCGTCGTTCAGCTCGGCGGGCGGGTAGTGCCCTAATTTGGATGTGCGCATGCAAGAGCCGACCTGATCGGTCGGCTTTTCGCTTGGGTTGAAGCATCTCTAGTCGTTGCCGGTCTGTTCTGGCGGGTCTTCTTGAACAAGGCGTCCAATCTTGCGAATCGCAATCTGGACCCAGTCTTTGAAGTCGTCGAAGCTCTCCTGGCTTATTGCAGTTGGGAACTGAAGGACAATGTCGCCGCCCTCCGGCACCACAAAAACTTCCTCTCGCGTGTCGCCATCGATCATCTCTTTTCGCCTACTTCTGGTCTTTCGAGTCAACGTGGCATCGCCCTGCTTTCCATTTCCTTTGTCGGGCGTGACGCCGCTTACATCGTCAAGACCGTCCTCTTCATCCCCCTCATCTTCCTCCTCAATCATACTCGACGAATCAAGCTTTGCCAAGCCAATAGATGATCGGAATCGCCTAATAACATCGCCGATAGCCTCTTCGTTAAACTGGCCAGATTCACGTTCCCAAAGCAAATACGTACGGATGATCTCGTCGGACGGAAGCCCGTCATGCAAGTATTTTTCCCACAGTTCTGAGTGTATCTTGGGACCAAGGGCGGCCACCTTGAGGAGCGCACCTCGATCTGGGGCATCTCGAATGATTCGCTCCGCCTTCTCGGAGACCGATAGCTTTCGGCTCTTGCCAGTTCCGTGAGCGTCGAGCAACCCATACGCTTTTAGGGCCGCTTCGCACTGCTGTGCTGCACTACTCTCACTCTTGTAGCCCCACCGCTCGTGCGCAAGATTTGAAGGCATCGCATGGCGTCGGTCGGCATCGAATAGTGCGCGCGCCTTGTCAATCGCCTGCTTCAAATCGAGGCTTGGATAGTTTGGACTGCGCTGACGTTTCTTCTTTGGGGTCGCTGTCACGGGACACCTCACTTTCGCAGCACAGCATACGCCAGTCGTAGCCATAACGCAACCATATGTATGGCCAAGTTTATCATATTTTTTATGGCTTCACTATTGACGCCCCTGAATGGCGAGCGTATATTCGGGTGGATAGCCCAGAGCGAACACTGGCTCGAGCTCATCGAGCGTGGCCAAGGCAAGCGCCCAGACCGGTATTGGCGAATTGATGCTCCGGGGCAGGCAGGAGGCGGTGACTGACCAAGATATAACGAAGCCGGGACGCGGCCACGTCCCGGCTTCTCATGACCGCTGAACATGTCGCATGGAGGTGACCAGTGCCCTACGCCCAGCGAGTGTACTATATCCACGTCCTACCCAGGCCCCCCCCATCAGGCTGACATACATGCCGGTGCGCGTGTGTTCGCAGCGCACGCGCACCGGCCTAGGCGGAAAGCGGTGCCCGGCTCGACTAACCAGGCACCAGTCTTGAGAACCAGTTTCGCACAGTCGGGCAGCCGCAGACCGGCTGCGATCCTCAAAGAACTATCAAAGAAGGCAGTACACAATGACAAGGAAAAAGAAAAGCAAACCCAACGACGACGATGTCGTGATCTACAGAGCATGGATTCGTACAAAGTCCGGCAAAGTCATCTGGGCTTGGCAGTACGGCCTGAAAGCGTTCCCGATCCGTATCCGACCTCCGGCTGCGTAGCCTCAACTGCGTAGCCTCCACGGGCCTGGGGCGGCGCCTATCCGCCCCGGGCCTCTAATTTTATCGACACCGACTGGGAGAATCCAGAACTGAGTTGTGCCCAGTTTGACCAATGTACACCGGGCACAGACTCGATTATGCAGCTACTCGTCCACCACCTTGCCCTTAACATCTCCGATGTCAGGGAAGCGCGAGGTGGAGTGGGTGCAGTTGGCCAAGTGGGCTATCCACGCGGCGTGCCGTGGGCCTACTCAGGACCGGGAGGTCCACGAGTGAGATTCCAGGTGGCTGGTACCCCTGAACACGCAGGGGTAGAATGGCTCTTCGTGAGGCTATCTCGCCCAATCGGCGGTTACGCTGGACAGCCTGCGCGCCCCGCGGAGTTTTTATGGCAAGCTGGGACTGGACTACAAGGTCTTGGCCACCTCGGCCGACGGCGAGACCTACGACAGC